>NZ_JBSFEV010000021.1:0-81206 GCF_053594615.1 Streptomyces sp. NPDC001858 | reverse complement strand
CAAAGCCGGAGGCCACGCCCGCCGCGGAGGCGGAGTCCGAGGCCGAGCCGGTCGTCGCGGCGAAGCCCGAAGCCGAGCCCGAGGCCGCCGCCGCAGCGGAGCCGGAGGCGACGCTCGCCGCCGAGGCCGAGCCGGTCGTCGCGGCGAAGCCCGAAGCCGAGCCCGAGGCTGCCGCCGTGGCGGAGCCGGAGGCCGCGCCTGCCGCCGCAGCGGAGCCCGAGGCAGCGCCCGCGCCCGCCGCCGTGGCGGAGTCCGAGCCCGCGCCCGAAGCCGAGCCTGAGCCCGTCCCCGCGCCCGCGCCCGCCGCCGAGGCGGAGCCCGAGGCGGGCGGGGCCGGAGGCACGCCGGAGGCGGAGCCTGCGGCGGCCGTCGAGGACAAGGCGGCTCCTGCCGCCTCCGTCCCCACCCCCGTCGCCGCGGTCGCCGATGGCGGGGACGCCCCACAGGGGCCACCCGCAGTCGACGACGAGACCGTCACGGGTGGTGCGGGTGGGGGCACTGGGGCCGAGGGCGGAGCCGAGGCCCAGGAGGAACGCGGCAGCGTCGAGCTTCCCGGCGGCCTCGCGACCGCCTACGACGCCGCGGCAGCAACCCTCGCCAAAACCCACCTCACCGACGCCCGAGCCAAGCTCTACCTCGTCCTCGACCGCTCAGCGTCCATGCGGCCGTACTACAAGGACGGTTCCGCCCAGGCCCTCGCCGAGCAGACTCTCGCCCTCGCCGCCCACCTCGACCCCGAGGGCCCGGAGAAGACGAAGGTCCACGTCACCTTCTTCTCCACGGAAGTGGACGGCACCGGCGAACTCACCCTCGCCGACCACGAGAACAAGATCGACGACCTGCACGCAGGGCTGGGCCGCATGGGCCGCACCAGCTACCACGCCGCCGTAGAGGACGTCCTCACCCAGCACGGAAAGGAAGCCCCCGGCACCCCCGCCCTGGTCGTCTTCCAGACCGACGGCGCCCCGGACGCGAAGACCCCCGCCACCCAGGCCCTCACGGACGCCGCGCAGGCCCACCCCGCGGTGTTCTTCTCCTTCGTCGCCTTCGGCGACCCGGAGAACAAGGCGTTCGACTACCTCCGCAAGCTGAAGCTGGCCAACACGTCCCACTTCCTCGCCGGCGAGACCCCGCGCGAGCTCACGGACACGGAGGTCTACGAGGGCATCCTGGCGAACTGGCGCCCGTAGCCCCTCGCTCCTCGGCCGCCCGTCTCCCACCCCGTAAAACGGGAGGCGGGCGGCCTACCCATGTCGGCTACGATTTCAAGTTCAAGCCCCACAAAAACAAGCCCCACAAAAAACCGACGCAACAACCGACTGGGAGCAGCCTCCGATGGCTCGACACCTCATCACCAGCGCCCTTCCGTACATCAACGGAATCAAGCACCTGGGCAACATGGTGGGGTCCATGCTCCCGGCGGACGTGTACTCCCGGTACCTCCGCCAGCGCGGCCACGACGTCCTCTACATCTGCGCGACGGACGAGCACGGCACGCCGGCCGAACTCGCGGCGAAGGAGCAGGGGCTCCCGGTCGCCGAGTTCTGCGCCCAGGCGCACGACGCGCAGAAGGCCGTCTACGACGGATTCGCACTCGCGTTCGACTACTTCGGCCGCAGCTCCTCCGCCCAGAACGTGGAGATCACCCAGCACTTCGCCCGCCGCCTGAACGAGAACGGCTTCATCGAAGAGCGCGCCATCCGCCAGGTGTACTCGCCCACCGACGGCCGCTTCCTCCCGGACCGCTATGTGGAGGGCACCTGCCCGCACTGCGGCTACGACAAGGCCCGCGGCGACCAGTGCGAGAACTGCACCCGCGTCCTGGACCCGACGGACCTGATCAACCCCCGCTCGGCGATCTCGGGCTCGACGGACCTGGAGGTCCGCGAGACCAAGCACCTCTTCCTCCTCCAGTCGAAGCTCCAGCACGAGGTCGAGGAGTGGGTCGCCCGGCACGAGGCCGACTGGCCGCAGCTGGCCTCCTCCATCGCCCGCAAGTGGCTCACCGAGGGCCTGCACGACCGCGCCATCACCCGCGACCTGGACTGGGGCGTCCCGGTCCCGGCCGACACCTGGCCGGAGCTGGCCGCGGACGGCAAGGTCTTCTACGTGTGGTTCGACGCCCCGATCGAGTACATCGCGGCGACGAAGGAATGGTCGGACGCGGCGCCCGCCGGTGAGACCAGGGACTGGAAGTCCTGGTGGTACGAGGCGGACGACACCGTCCGCTACACGGAGTTCATGGCGAAGGACAACGTCCCGTTCCACACGGTGATGTTCCCGGCCACGGAGCTCGGCGTGCGCGAGCCGTGGAAGAAGGTCGACTACGTCAAGGCCTTCAACTGGCTGACGTACTACGGCGGCAAGTTCTCCACGTCCCAGAAGCGCGGCGTCTTCACCGACCAGGCCCTGGACATCCTCCCGGCGGACTACTGGCGCTACTTCCTCATCGCCAACGCCCCCGAGTCGGACGACTCGTCCTTCACCTGGGAGCACTTCACCGCCACGGTGAACAAGGACCTCGCCGACACCCTGGGCAACTTCGTCAACCGCGTCCTGTCGTTCTCCAAGAAGCGCTTCGGCGACGAGGTCCCGGCGGGCAGCGCGCCCGGCGAGGCGGAGGCGAAGCTGGGCGAGCAGATCGCCGCGCTCCTCGCCGAGTACGAGTCCCAGATGGAGTCCCTCCAGTTCCGCAAGGCGGCGGCCGCGCTGCGCGCCCTGTGGTCGGCCGGCAACTCCTACCTGGAGGAGAAGGCCCCCTGGCTGGAGATCAAGACGGACAACGACGCCGCGGCCCTCACCCTGCGCACGGCGATGAACCTGATCCACCTCTACGCGGTGGTCTCGGAGCCGTTCATCCCGTCGTCGGCCAGGACCATGCGCGAGGCCTTCGCCCTGTCGGACGACACGGCGACCTGGATCACGGCGGACGAGGCCCGCGCCCTGACCGCCGTCCCCGCGGGCACCCCCTTCACCGTCCCCCCGGTCCTCTTCGCGAAGCTCACGGACGAGGACCTGGAGGCCTACAAGGAGCGCTTCGGCGGCACCGAGGGCTGACGTCCCCCTCCCTTTCCCCGCCAGGGCAGAACCTGGCGGGGAAAGGGAAGACGCAGAAGGAGAAGATGTAGAGGAAAAGGCGAAGGGCTTCCCCCCGCTCCGGCATGTTCTCGCCAAGCCGTATGGTTTCCGCCATGGCAGTCCCCGAGGTCATTCCGATCGCCTATGAGCCGAAGCACCGCACCGAGTCCATCGGACGGTACGCGGACGGCCAGTTCCTCGCGTCGGTCACGTACGCCTTCCCCCAGGGCTTCCGTCTCGACGACGGCTGGGAAGAACGCAAACGCCTCTACACCGTGCTGCACACCTTCGACGCCGCGGGCCACTACCGCGCCTCGGACATCTGGTGTGCCGGCACCTGGGCCGAGCAGCAGCGCAACCCGCACGGCGAGGACTCGGTCCTCACCCGCGCCCGGGTCCGCCTGGCGACCCTGCTGCGCAGCCTGCCCCGCCGCTCCTACACGGACATCGCCATCCGCCCCTTCCAACTCACCTACGAGAACGTCCTGTTCGGCCTAGTGATCCGCAAGGACGACGAGGCCGAAGACGAGGACTGGGCAGAGCTCTACCCGGACCGCCTCGCCTTCGGCGCACCGTGGAACGGCACGTACGACACCTGAGCCGACCGCATCTGAGCCGACGGTCCCTGAGGCGACGTCACGTCAGGTCTCCCGGCTGTCCTCCCGACGGGCGCGCCGGGCACGGATCCGGCTGACGACGACCCCGGCGACGGCGAGCAGCAGGCCCGCCATGAGCGAGCCCAGGAACTCCGGCAGGGCGTCCCGTACCAGCGAATGGGCCGCCATCGGGGCCGGCCCGAGTGCGCAAAGGAACGAACGGTACCGCAGTGTCGCCCCGCATCGGCCGCTTTGGCCGGGTTGAGCCGCACGCGTCCACGTCCGCCGTAGCTTGAACATATCGCCCCTTTGAATGAAGTGGGTGGGAGAGACCGGGCCGTCGCGGACCACCGGGCAGCGGGAAGCGCGGCCCGGTCTCGTCACACACCGCCGGTACTGACCGGCCGGTCTCTCCAGAAGACACCCACGAACAGGGGCACTGACGCGTATGACGGGGCAGATCTTCCGTCAACGCGCTCTGACACGCGCCCCTTCGCGCCGTCTGCCGAACGGCTGACATATGGGATGCTCCGGGCTGATCGATCTGACACAGCCTTGACAGTTGAGGAGCCGCGGCCATGACGGCAGGGTCGCCGGACGCGCACGAGCCATCGGGCGCACTGCAACGCCTCGCACGGGAGGTGGCGGCCCTGCGGGCAGCCGCCGGAGGCCCGTCGCTGCGCGAGCTCGCGGACCTCGTCCACGAGAACAAGCAGGGCGATCTCCCGGCCACCGCCAGCTACGAGAGCGTCAGAGTCATCGTCAAAGGCCGGCAACGCACCCGGTTGGACACGCTCAAGTCCGTGGTGCTGCAGCTGCTGCGGATGGACGGCACGAGCCGGACCCCGGAGCAGGAACAGGCCGCCTGGGCGCACTACGAGACGTTGTGGTGCGACGCGCTCCGCGAGGCGAAGTCGGGGGCGACGCCGGAGACCACCGCCGCAGCCCAGCGGTTCGCCGCCAGGCTGCGCACGGCCGTCCTGACACCGTTGGGCGGCGACCACGCCGTCATCGGCGACCGGCTGCGGGAGCTCCTCCGGGCCGGTGAGCCGGACGACGGGGTGGCCCCGGCCGCGCTGTCCGCCGTCGCCCAGGGCACTTTGACACCTCGGCCGCGTGAAGTGGCGCTGCTCCTGGACCTGTTGGCGCAGGACGGCCGTCCGCTGAGCCGGGCGGACCGGCAGGCCCTCATGCTCGACTACCTCGACCTGCTGAAGCGTTCCGCTCCCGAGCTGCACGACCGGTTCATGACGGACGAACTGCTGGACGCCTACCGCTGCCACTCGGCCGCCGAACGCGCGGAACGGCTGCGTCAGAAGCAGTCCCACAAGGCCAACGAGGCCCGTCTCGCGGCGCGTCTGAAGCGGGTGGAGAACGAACGCGCCGAGGCCAAGGGGGAGCTGGTCACCATGCGGGAGGAACGCGACCGGCTCGCCGCGCTGGCCATCCCGCAGCAGCCCCAGCCCCAGGCCACCGCTCCCACTCCCACGCCCGCCCCCGCTCCGGAGCCGATCGCCGAACCGGCCATCGCCGCACTGCCCCCATGGGAGAGCCTCGCGCCGCTCCCCTTCGTCGCGGACATCATGGACCCGCACGCGCAGTACGGCTACTCCGCGTCGTCAGCCTGGGACCCGAACCAGTGGCACCACCCGGGCGACGGCTACTTTCACCACTCTGACACTTACCACTCCGACACCTACGACCCCGGGTCCTGGACGGCCACCCCGTGGGCCGCCACGACGCCCTACCTGGTGACCGAGTACGGCGTCACTGACGTCACCGCGCCGCCGTACGTGCCCCCCGCCCCGCGCCGGCGCCTGGTGATCGCCCGTTTCCCGGCGGCCGCGCTGCCGGAGGTGCCGAGGAGCACACCGCCGGCCGAGCCGCAGGCCGTGCCGCCGGCCGCCCCGCCTGCCGTGCCGCCGCCTCCTCGCAAGCTCCGGCGTGCGCTGGCGGCCGTCTTCCGGCGGGGCGGCGACGGACGCCACCGCAACGAAGGGGGCGCGTAAGAGCTACGAGGCGGTGAGGACGCCCGCGCCCGTCGTGGTCGCCAGCGCGGTCGGCAGGTTCTTCGCCGAGGTCTCCAGGCCCGTCGTGAGGGTCGGGGTCCAGTTGACCGTCGTCTTCAGGTCCTTCGACGAGGCGGCGTTGTACGCGGCGACGACGTCCGTGACCGTGCCGTTGACAAGGTTGCCGGAGCCCTTGACCGAGCCGGTGCCGTCGCCGCTGAGCAGCTTGGCGACCTTGCCGCCGGCCGGCACCTTCCAGTAGTTGTTCTCGGCGACGACCTGGGCCTTGGCGCGCGAGTTGATGCTGTACTGCGTCGCGTAGCCGTTGAGGGTCGTGACGTCGTAGAAGTTGTTGTAGATGTGCACCTGGCCGACCCGGGCCAGCGGGGCGCGCTGGACGATGCCCTTCCAGATGTTGTGGTGGATGGACACGCGCAGCTTGCCGGCCGGCTCACTGTCGCTGCTGCCGATCAGCATCGTCTTGTCGTGGTTGGTGAACTGGTTGCGGGACACCGTCACCAGGTCCGAGCTCTTGGTGATGTCCAGGGCGCCGTCGTGGATCTGGTACTCGCGGCCGAAGTACTTCGGGTTGGCGCTGTCCAGGTGGGGCGCGTCGGTGAACGTGTTGTGGTCGGCCCACACGTGGGTCGCGCCGCGCAGGGTCACGGAGTCGTAGTTGGAGTTCCAGTTGCCGTCGTCGCCGTCGGTCGGGTCCCACTGCGGGAAGCAGTCCTCGGTGGCGGCGAAGGTCAGGTTGCGCACGACGACGTTGTCCACGCTCTGGATCTGGAGCATGCCCCCGGAGATCCCGGCGGCCGTGCCCGGCACGCCCACGATGCTCGTGTTGGCGGGCACCTTGAAGACGATGTTCTTCGCCTGCTTGGTCTGCGCGGCGGCGCGCGCCTTCTCCTGCGTGCCGGAGGGCAGCTTGGAGGTGCCGTAGGAGGCGGGGTCGTACGCCTTCAGGTACGCCGAGAGCGAGTAGCCCGTGCCCGACGCGTAGTTCGCGCAGGTCAGCTTCTTGCCCGCGTCGTCCGTGTTGGCGTCGATGGTGCCCTTGATCTTGATGATCCGCGGGGTGGTGTCGGAGGCGGAGCCCAGCGCCTTCACCAGCTGCGCGCGGGTGGAGACCGTGAAAGTGTGCGCGGCGTCGGCCTTGGCGCCACCGGTCGTGCCCGTGCCGGACGAGGCCCAGCCGTCCTTCGCGGCAAGCGTCTGGTGGTACAGGTCGACGGTCCCGGCGTTCGCGTTCATCACGACGACGCCCGCGCCGACGCCCGCGGCCACGACGGCGGCGGAGAGCACGAGGGCGCGGCGCGAGCGGAGGGACCGGCGGTGGGAGGTAGCTGCCACGGGGGATCCTTACGGGGAGAAGCGGGCTTACGGCCTTTCAGTGGTCGCCGCCGGATGAAGAGTTGCCGCCCGTCAAGAATTTTCTCCGCCGACCCGCGCCGCGCCTCCCCCGCTCAACGCCTTCACGATTCCCTCACGGGCCCCTTAGGGTGCCGCGAGGGGGGCAAACGCCGCCCATGGGGACGAACTTGGGGGACATCCATGGCACTTTTCGGGAACGCCCATCCGATCGATCCGGCGCAGGCCCAGCAGGACTACGCGCGGCTGCTGGGGCAGGGCGAGCAGGTCCAGGCCGCCTTCCTGCTGATCCGGGACACCATCATGTTCACGGACCGTCGGCTGATCCTCGTCGACAAGCAGGGCATCACCGGCAAGAAGACGGAGTACCACTCCATCCCGTACCGCAGCATCACCCACTTCGCGGTGGAGACCGCCGGCACCTTCGACCTCGACGCGGAGCTGAAGATCTGGGTCTCCGGCTCGTCGATGCCGATCCAGAAGACGTTCACCAAGGGCGTGGACATCTACGAGGTGCAGGCGATCCTCACGCAGTACGTGGCGAAGTAGCCACCGGTCCGAGCGCCGCGGGGGCTGCCGGTGTCACTGGCGGCTCCCGCCCGGACCGCCGCCCTGACCGCCACCGCCGCCGGCGCCACCGCCGAACCCGCCGCCCTCGGGGGCCTGGCCGGCCGTCGCCGTCCCGATCTGCTGCGCCGAACCGAGCGTGCCCGCCTTCGCCGCGAGCCCGCCCGTGCCGTCGGCCCCGGCGCCGGTCGGCGCCGATCCGCCGGAGTGGATCCGGTACTCCTGCCCGGACTTGATCGCGGACGACGAGAAGACGACGTTCTGGATCTGCTTCGACGTGACGTACGTGGCGACGACCTTGCCGTCGGCGTCGACCACGTGCAGGGTCGTGCCCGCCGGGACGGAGGAGTCGAGGGTCGCCGACAGCCAGCCCTGCGCCGAGTCCTCGTCGGGGGCGACGACCATGCTCGCGCTGCCGGCGGCGAGCAGCGTGCCTCCGCTCACCCGGAAGTCCCCGTTGACGTCGAGCGCGCCGTTGCCGCCCCGCTGGGGGCCGTTGACGACGACCGTGCCGCCGGTGATCTCGGCGGTGCCGTTGGAGTCGAGGCCGTCGCCCTCGGAGTCGACGAGCAGAGTGCCGCCGCTGACCGTCAACTTGAACGCGCCGACGCCCTCACCGCCGCCCCCGCCGCCCGGTCCGCCGCCTCCCCCCTCCTGGGAACTCCCGCTGCTGCCCGACGCGTTGATGCCGTCGTCGCTCGCGACGAGCGAGACCGCGCCGCCGCTCACCACGATGTCGGCGCCCTCCAGGCCCTCCTGCGCCTTCGTGACCTTCACCGTGCCCTTGTCGATGACGAGGTCGCCCTCGGCGTGCACCCCGTCGTCGCCGCTCGCGGCCGACACCGTGGCCCCGGCGAAGTGGACGGCGCCGTCGCTGTGCACGGCGTCGTCGGCGGCGTCCAGCGCGATGGTTCCGCCTGCCAGGACGCCGATGACGCCGGCCTTCAGCGCCTTCGCCGAGACGTCGTCGTCACCGTCGTCGTCGCCGTCGTCGTCGTCGGAGGATTCGACGCCGCTCCCGCCTCCGCTGCCGACGGTCAGCCGACCCCCGGTGACGACGAGGTCGGTGGCCGCGTCGACGCCGTCGCCCTCGGCGGTGACGTCGACCGCGCCGCCCGCCAGGGACACGTATCCGGAGTCGGCGTCGTCGGCGTTGTCGGCCTTGAGCCCGTCGCCGCCCGCGTCGACGGTGAGGGTGCCGCCCTGGACGACGAGGTAGTCCTTGCCGCGGACGCCGTCGTCGGCGGCGGTGACCCGGACCGTCCCGGAGGCGAGGACCAGCCCGTCCTTGCTCGCGATGCCGTCGGCGCCGTTTCCGTTCACGGTGAGCGTGCCGGCGCCCGCGATCGTCAGGTCGCCGGCGCTGAACAGTGCGGCGTTGACCTCGACGTCGTCGGCGTAGGAGTCGGCGTCGGAGAGGGTGTTCGCGCTGCCGTCGGCGAGGACCACGACCAGCTCGTCCACGGCGGTGGCCGCGACGGCCGCACCGCCGGAGCTGGAGATCTTCGCCCCGTCCAGGAGCAGCTTCACCGTCGCGTCGGGCGCGTCGACGACGATCCGCCCGTCGGTGAGCGTGCCGCTGAGCCGGTAGACGCCGGCGGCGGTGATGGTCACCGTCGAGCCGTCGGCCTTCGCGCCCGCGCCCGCGCCCGCGCCGCCGACGGTGGCCGAGTCGCCGTCGAGCGTGATGTCCACCGCGTCCGATACATCGGCGACGCCGTCGGCGTCGTGGGCCTTCTTGTTCGCGGCGAGCACGGCGGCGGCGGACTGCGTGCCGTCGACGGCGACGCCGGCGGAGCTCGACGCGGACGCCTCCGAACCGCCGTCGGCCTCCGCGGAGCCGCCCGACGAGCAGCCGACGAGCGCGGCACAGGCGAGTGCGGCGGAGGCCAGCGCGGCGGAGGCGAGGCCGACGGCCGACTTCCGCCGAACCTTTGTTCGGATGCTCATACGGGGCTCCCGTCGAGGGCGGTGGGGAAGTGGCGCCGCAGGACCGGCAGCCAGCGGTGGGCGGGGAGTTCGGGGCGCAGGGCGGCGAGGCCGGTGCCGTACTTGGAGACCGTGCAGGGCCGGTGCCCGAGCGACCACAGCAGCCGGTCGGCCCCGGACCCGGCCCGTCCGGCCTTCGTCTCGACGACGACCCGGTCGGCCGCGCCCAGCGCCCGGGATCCGTCCGGCAGCGCCCAGACCAGCCCGGTGTCGACGGTCAGCCGACTGCCGTCGTCGGGCAGCAGCAGGGTGGTGCGCCGGTACGTCGTGGTCAGCGCGGGCCGGAGACGGAAGCCGCGGGAGTCGATGCCGGCGGAGGCGAGGACGGCGTCGACGAAGGCGCGACCGGCCCTGTCGAAAGCGCCGTCGCTGCCCTCGCAACCGTCGTACGGGATCCGTTGCTTGACGGTCGTGCCGCGCGGGCCGCGGGTCTTGACCTCCAGGAAGTCGAGCCCGGAGTCGAGGTAGCTGCGGATCCGCACCTTGAAGCGGCGCCGACGGCCGCGCGCCGCGCCCAGATAGGCGTCGAGCTGCGGGGTGTCGAAGTAGCGGGAGCGGTACCCGAAGTCCCGCTCCCCGTCGATCTCCAGGACCCGTGCGTCCGTGTCCAGCCCGCCGAGCACGAACGGCAGGTCGGCGAGGGGGAGTACGTATTTGCGGTCCAGCCGGGTCAACAGCTCGGCCTGTGCGACGAGTTCGTCGAGTCCGACGGGTCGCAGGGCGCCGACGGCCGCGCCGACGGAGTCGAGCGCGGTCACGCCCGCACCCCGGGACGCGACCGCGCGGGCTCCGCGGCCGAGGGGTCGGCGACGGCCCGCGCCGCCTTGGCCGGTGTCACGTATCTGACCTCGACCTGGGTGATGTCGTTGACGAGGTCGATGCTCATCACGGACAGGTTCACCACCCGCCCGCCGAGCAGCACTTCGAGGTGCGCGCGCAGGGCGTCCTCGTCGGTGTACGCGGAGTCGAGGCGCAGGCTGCGCGAGCGGTGCCGGGCGAACAGGCGGGGGTGGTCGGCGACGAACAGCGTGCCGACGATCAGCGCCGTGAGGGCGACGGGCAGCGCCGTCGTGTCCTCGGGGATGCCGTTGAGCAGGCCGATGGCCAGCGCCGAGAAGTAGTAGGCGATCTCGTGCTGCGCGATCTCGTACGACCGCAGCCGGATGATCGACAACACCCCGAACAGGCCCATCCCCAGGCCGATGCCCACCGAGGCGGAGCTCAGCGTCATCGCCACGGCGAGCACGCCGACGTTGATGCCGAGGAACGCGGTGATCATGTCCCGGCGGTGGTGGCGCGGGAAGTAGACCCCGAAGACCAGGACGGAGATGGCGACGAGGTCCGTGACCACGAGGACCGTTTGGGTGCTCATGACACGACCATGGGAGAACTTCCTGTGCCCCGCCTTGGAGAAGCCTTAAGCGACTTTGAGAAGCGCGGAGAAACCCTTGGGGCATTCTTTTCTGCTACGACTGCCCGGTGGATCTCATCGAGCAGCACCTGCGCCTCCTCGTGGACGTCTTCCGTGTGCCGTCCGCCCCCTTCTCGCTGGCCGGCGGCTACGCCCTGGAAGCCCACGGCCTGCTCCGACGCCCGCACGCGAACGTGGACCTGGCGACGGAGAGCGCCGAGCCGATGACGGAGATCGCCCGGACGCTGGGAGAGGAGCTGACCGGCCTTGGGCGTGAGACGACCGTCCAGGACACGGACCCGCTGTCGGCGCGGCTGACCGTGCTGGATCCGGAGACGGACGTCGTGCTCCACCTCGCCCTCCACAAGGAGACCCTGTGGAGCCCGCCCGTGCCGACGGTCTACGGCGAGACGCTGTCGCTGCCGGACGCGGTGGGCACGAAGATCCGCGCGCTGTACGACCGCGGTCTGGCGGTGGACCTGATCGACGCGCGGGCCGCGGCGGCCCGCTTCAGCCACCCGGACCTGGAGGAACTGGCCCGCCGGCATGCGCTGGACGCGTTCGATCTGCCCACGCTGCAGACCCGGCTGGAGGGCACGGACCACTACCCGGACACGGCCTTCACCCGGTACGGCCTGACGGAGCCCGACATCGTCGACCTGCGGGCGTGGGCCCAGTCCTGGTCGACGGACATCGCGGAGCGACTGCTGGAGGAGGGGGCGTCACCGGACGAGTGACCGGGACGCCCCCTGCCGCGTATCAGCTGAGCAGCTCAGCCGGCCGATTCACCGGCCGATTCAGCTTGCCGAGGCAGAAGCGGTCGCGGACTCCGTGCTGGACGCGCTCGGCTGGGCGGCGTCGTCGGTGCCGGTGTGGGTCGCGTCGGGCTCGACGCCCATGGTGATCGACCCGATGACGCCCTTGGCGATGTTCTTCTTGTCGTACTTCAGCTTGAGCAGACCGCCCTGGACGCCGCTCTGGTCGTAGATCGTGTCCTCGGTGAGGGTCGTGCGCTCGGTGGTGCTGGTGGAGTACGGCTCCACCGCGGCCGAGAGGAGCACGGACTCCTCGTCGAAGAAGAACTGACCGGTGTGGCAGGTGTTCCCGCCCTCGTAACCGGCGTCGGTCCACTCGCCGTTGACGTGCACCTTGGTGTGGATGTGCACGGTGCGGCCGCGGTACCAGCCCGGGAAGATCGTCTTGAAGGTGACCTGGCCGTGCTTGTCGGTCTTCCAGGTGCCGCGCAGGTAACGCTCGTCGTCGGTGGGCTCCTCGTGCCCGCCGCCACCGCCGCCGGCCGGCGGCTCACCGGTGGGGGCGCCGGTGGGGACGTCGGTCGGAGTGCCGGTCGGAGTGCCGGAGGGCGCGTCGGTCGGCGGGGTGCCGCCCCCGCCGCCGGTGGAGAGGCTCTCGTAGCCGGAGTAGATGCCGAGCGCGTCGCAGTGCCAGACGTCGACGGCGGCGTTCGCGATGGGCTTGCAGGTCTCGGAGTCGATCACCTTGAGGGCGAGGGTGAGCGGGATGCCCTCCTTGTCCTCGGTGATGTCCCGGCGGATCTTGTCCGCGTCGATGTAGTACGGGCCCTCGGTGGTCTCGGAGGTGAGCTTGTAGCACTCACCGGCGCTCGCCGAGGCCTTGGCGGGCTTGCCCGCCGCCTTCTTCTCCCCGGCGAAGGCGCCGGCGGCGAGGGCGCCGCCCGCACCGACGGCGACCGCCGCGCCCGCACCGGCGACGACGACCTTACGGCGGGTCAGATCACGCTTGTGCTTGGGACCTTGCCGGTCGTCCGCGACGCTCTGCTCGTTGTCGTTGTTCTCGATGTTTCCCGTCATGAGCGCGAAACTAGGAGGCGGCCCTGTCAAAGCCGTGGGAAAGGCCTGTGGAATTCCATGGGCGGGCAGAAAGGCGTCGGACGGCGGCCCGTTTTCGACCGACTCATGATATTGAATTCGCCAAGGCCAGCCTTACCTTACTGAATTCCGGGTCGGGTTCCCATGCCGCCCGCGCCGTCCGCAAATGGTCCAGGCCCTCCTTCGCCACCCGGGTCACCTCCTCGTACTCCGCCGCCGTGCGGGCCTGCGCCAACCGGGCTCGCGCCGTGCGATGGCACTCCGCCGCACTGGTCAGCGCCTGGCCCGCCGTCGCGTCCGCCCGCGCCCAGGCCCGTACGTCCGGGGGCACCAGGCCGCCGCCCAGCCGGACGAGCCAGTGGTTCGCCTCCGCCTCCGCGTCCAGCTCGGACGGACGCCGGCCGCGCTGAGCACGCCGCTGAGCCACCACCCCCACCACCGCCCCGACGATCAGCAGCACCGAAAGCATGATCATGAACCCCGTCGATCCCATCGACCCGATAGATCCCATGGATCCCATAGACCCCATCGCCGGCTTCCTCTCGCCTCTGCCTGCCCTCTTCCCCTATGAGACGACGGACCGCTGTGGGCGTACCCCGGGATTCCTGTGCGCTTCCGGTGAGGGCTCCGCGCGGGCGCGGAGCCCCCGGCTGAGCTACGAGGCCGAGGCCGAAGGAGATGCCGACGCCGATGCGCTGGGCGCCGGTGGGGTGTCCTGGCCGTCCTCCGTCGCGTCCGGGTCCACGCCGACCGTGATCGACCCGCGGACGCCCCTGGCGATGTCCCGCTTGTCGTAACGCAGCTTCAGCAGACCGCCCTGGACGCCGCTCTGGTCGTAGATCGTGTCCTCGGTGAGGGTCGTGCGCTCGGCGGTGTTGCTCACGTACGGCTCCACCACCGCGGAGGCCAGCACCGACTCCTCGTCGAAGAAGAACTGACCGGTGTGGCAGGTGTTCCCGCCCTCGTAACCGGCGTCGGTCCACTCGCCGTTGACGTGCACCTTGACGTGGATGTGCACGGTACGGCCGCGGTACCAGCCGGGGAACACCGTCTTGAAGGTGACCTGGCCGTGCCGGTCGGTGCGCCAGGTGCCCCGCAGATAGCGGGTGTCGTCCGTGGGCTCCGCATGGCCGCCGCCGGGAGGCGGGCCGCCCGTGGGCGCCCCGGTCGGCGGCTCGCCGGTCGGGGGCTCACCGGTCGGCGCGGGGCCGCCGCCTCCGCCGCCGTTGCCCATGTCCTCGTAGCCCGAGTACACGCCCGCCGCGTCGCAGTGCCAGATGTCGACGGCCGCGTTCCGGACCGGCTTGCAGCTCTCGGAGTCGATCACCTTCACGGCCAGGGCGAGCGGAATGCCCTCGCGGTCCTCCGTGACATCGCGCCGGAGCTTGTCGGCGTCGATGTAGTAGGGGCCCTCGGTGGTCTCGGTGGTGAGCCGGTAGCAGACGCCGTCCTCGGCCGGCGGCGTGCCCCCGCCGCCTCTGCCGCCCCGGCCGCCGTCCTTGCCGAGCGCGTCGGCCGCGAACGCGGTGCCGCCGAGACCCGCCACGGCGATCCCGCCCGCGCCCACGGCGACGACCTTGCGACGCGTTAAGTCCTGTTCACTGTGTGGTTTCTGAGTTCCCGTCATGAGGCCCGGACGTTAGGGACGGAACCTGTCAGGAGCATAAGGAAGAGCTGTCATTTCCCGTGGAAAACGAATGTGGCCCGGAACCGACGTCGGTTCCGGGCCACATTCGTTTTCCTGCGGGTACTACTTCGGCTGCGGCTTGCGCACCGAGAGGTGCAGCTCCCTCAGCCGGGCCTCCTCCAGCTCCGTCGGCGCGCCCATCATCAGGTCCTGGGCGTTGCCGTTGAGCGGGAAGGCGATGGTCTCGCGGATGTTCGGCTCGTCGGCGAGGAGCATCACGATGCGGTCGACGCCGGGGGCGATGCCGCCGTGCGGCGGGGCGCCGAAGCGGAAGGCGCGCAGCATGCCGGCGAACTTGTCCTCGACGGTGTCGCGGTCGTAGCCAGCGATCTCGAACGCCTTGAGCATGATCTCGGGCTCGTGGTTGCGGATCGCGCCGGAGGACAGCTCGACTCCGTTGCAGACGATGTCGTACTGCCAGCCGAGGATGTCCAGCGGGTCCTGGGTCTCCAGGGCCTCCAGACCGCCCTGCGGCATCGAGAACGGGTTGTGCGAGAAGTCGATGCTCCCGGTGTCCTCGTCCTTCTCGTACATCGGGAAGTCGACGATCCAGCAGAAGCGGAAAACGCCCTCCTCGAAGTGCCCGGCGCGCTTGGCGGCCTCGACCCGCACCGCGCCCATGATCTTCGAGACCTCGTCGAACTCGCCCGCGCCGAAGAACACCGCGTGACCGGCGGCCAGCGACAGCCGCTTGGTCAGCTCGGCGACGTTCTCCTCGGTGAGGAACTTCGCGATCGGGCCGGTCAGGGAGCCGTCCTCGGCGACCCGGACCCAGGCCAGACCCTTCGCGCCCTGCGAGACCGCGAAGTCACCGAGCTGGTCGAAGAACTTCCGCGGCTGCGCGGAGACGTCCGGCACCGGCAGGGCCCGCACATGCTTGCCGGCGAAGGCCTTGAACTCCGAGCCCTCGAAGACGTCGGTGATGTCGACGAGCTCCAGCTGGGCTCGCAGATCCGGCTTGTCGGAGCCGTACTTCAGCATCGACTCGCGGAACGGGATCCGCGGGAACGGGGAGGTGACATGGCGTCCGCCGCCGAACTCCTCGAACAGCTCGGTCATGAGCTTCTCGATCGGCTGGAAGACGTCCTCCTGCTCGACGAAGCTCATCTCGACGTCGAGCTGGTAGAACTCGCCCGGCGAACGGTCCGCACGCGCGTCCTCGTCACGGAAGCAGGGCGCGATCTGGAAGTAGCGGTCGAAGCCCGAGATCATCAGCAGCTGCTTGAACTGCTGCGGAGCCTGGGGGAGGGCGTAGAACCGGCCCGGGTTCAGCCGGGACGGCACGACGAAGTCCCGCGCGCCCTCGGGGGACGTGGCCGACAGGATCGGCGTGGCCATCTCGTTGAAGCCGAGAGCCGTCATCTTGTGACGAATCGCGGAGATCACGGACGTACGCAGCAGGATGTTCTTGTGCATGCGCTCGCGGCGCAGGTCCAGGAAGCGGTACTCCAGACGCCGCTCCTCGTTGACCCCGTCCTCGGCGTTGATCGTGAAGGGCAGCGGGGCGGCCGCGCCGAGCAGCTCGACCTCGCCGACCTCCACCTCGATCTCGCCGGTCGCCAGCTCCGCGTTCACGTTCTCGGTTCCACGGGAGACGACCTTGCCGTCGACGCGGACCGTCGACTCCTTGGTCAGCTTGTCGAGAGCCTCGTACGCGGGTGTGCCCGGACGGGCGACGAGCTGCGTGATGCCGTAGTGGTCGCGCAGATCGATGAAGAGGATGCCGCCCAGGTCGCGCCGATTGTGCAGCCAGCCGCTCAGCCGGACGTCGGTGCCGACGTCAGAGGCGCGGAGCTCGCCGCAGGTGTGGGACCTGTACCGATGCATCGTCGTTCATCCAGTCTTCGCGGATCGGGGGCATGTGCGGGGCGTTTTACGTGAAACGTGGGGTGGGCGGGGGGCCGCCGTCGGCCCTGTTTCACGTGAAACAACCCCCAGCGTACCGGGCAGCCACTGATCGACCCTCCCCCATACCGGCCCGGCGATCAGTGGCACTCTTCGTTCCCATCTTCCTAAAGTGGGGCAATGCGCACTGGTGAGCCGCTGCCCGCCGTGGGGGAGGTCCTCGCCTCCCTCGCGACCGGTCTCTGGCACTGGGACACCGCCACCGGGCTGGTCACGGTCGACGCCGAGGCAGCCCGGCTGCTCGGGCTGCCCGCGAAGCAGGCGGTCCTCACGGAGGCCCAGACCCGGGCCCGGCTGCACCCGGTCGACTGGAACGAGATCACCGGAGTGGTCCAGCTCGCCGTCGCCGAGGGCACCCTCGCCGAGGTGCGGATCCGGATCATGGACGACCAGGGGCAGGTCGTCCGGGTCGTCCGCAGCCGCTCCAAGCCGTCCTTCGACCCGGCGAAGAAGGTCTACGAGCTGATCGGCACCCTCCAGGAGGTCACCGAGCCGACCCCGGGCACCGCCGCCGGACGGACGGCCGTCACCGGCGACTGGCGGCGCTCCCGGGAGGCGTTCCTGCTGGACGCGGGCCGTGCGCTGGCGGAGGCGCGGTCCACGGAGGAGGTGCTGCGGGTCGCGGCGGCCCTGTCGATGCCGGGCTTCTCACCGGACGGACTCGCCGTCTTCGGCGTGGAGGGCGAGCGGCTGACGATCATCGGCCACCACGGGCAGGAGCCCGGCGACGAGGGCCCCTTCAGCCAGATGTCCATCCATACGGACTATCCGGCCGCCGAAGTCGTGCGCAGCGGCCAGGCCGTGTATCTGTCCTCCCCCGAGCAGTACAAGGAGCGCTATCCGCTCACCTGGCCGCTGGCCGAGCACTTCGGCCGCCGCTCGTGGGCGTTTCTGCCGCTGACCGTGGCCGGTCGCACGATGGGCGCCTGGATGGCCGGTTTCGCCTACCCGGTCGCGTTCACCCCGGACGAGCGGTCCGTGCTGACGACGGTCGCGCGGATGCTCGCCCAGGCCCTCACCCGCGCGAGCGCGGCGGAGACCCAGCGCGAGCTGACCGACGGCCTGCAGCGCTCCATGCTCCCGAGCCTCGGCCCCGAGATACCGGGCATGACGCTCGCCGCCCGCTATATACCGACCGGCGGCGGCCTCCAGGTCGGCGGCGACTGGTACGACATGATCCCGCTGCCCAACAGCAGGTTCGCCCTGGTCATCGGCGATGTCCAGGGCCACGACGTCCGCGCGGCGGGCCTCATGGGGCAGCTGCGCATCGCCCTGCGCGCCTACGCCTCCGAGGGCCACCGCCCCGACGCCGTCCTCTCCCGCTCCTCCGCCTTCCTGCACGGCCTCACCGACAAGGAGGGGAGCGCCGCCGACCTGCGCTTCGCGACCTGTCTGTACGTCGAGGTCGACCCGGTGAGCGGAGTCCTGGAGACCGCCAGGGCCGGCCATCTCGACCCGGCGGTCCGGCTGGCCGACGGGACCGTACTGGTCCGGGCCACCGCCGGCGGCCTGCCGCTGGGCATCGATCCGGACGCCGACTACCCCACCACCCGGCTCGTCCTGGAACCCGGCGAGGCGCTGATGATGTGCACCGACGGCCTGCTGGAGACCGGCGGCCACGATCTGGACACCGGCTGGCAGCGCATCCGCAAGACCCTGGAGACGCACGAGGGCGACCTGGAGGAACTGGCGGACGCCCTGGTCCAGGCGGTGCACGGCCCCTCCTCGCACCACACCACCGGCCCGCTGGCCGACCGCCGCGAGGACGACATCGCCGTCCTGCTGCTCTGCCGCCAGGGCGTGGGCGGCTGCGGTCCGGGCGCGGCCCCGCCGGTCGCGCCGCCGGTGCGCCGCTCGATGCTCACGGTCGCGCAGGCCGAGCCCGAGCGGATCGCGGTGGCCCGGCAGCAGCTGCGCGAGCTGCTGCACGACTGGACCTGCGAGGACCAGCTCGACTCGGCGGTCCTGCTGGTCTCCGAGACCCTGACGAACGTCCTCGTCCACACCGACGCCGACGCCCTGCTCGTCGCCGAGGTCATCGGCCCGCCCGGCGAACGCCGGCTGCGCGTCGAGGTCACCGACACCAGCGACGACCTCCCCCACAAGCGCCGCCCCGGCGAACTGGCCTCCTCGGGCCGAGGCCTGGTCCTCATCGAACTCCTCGCGGACACCTGGGGAGTGGCCCCAAGAGGCGAAGGCAAAAGCATCTGGTTCGAACTCCACGAACCCGACGAGCCTGAGCAGCCCTCCACCAATCCTTTCGGATGAACATCCTTGCCACACACGTGCGTTACCTCTGCATATGCCTACCTTTCGAGGCGGAGGTGATGCTCGATGTACGAGCAGAACGACACACTGCCGCCGAACAAGTCGGCGGCGCAGCAGGACGCGATCGACATCAGCGA
This sequence comes from Streptomyces sp. NPDC001858, assembly GCF_053594615.1. Classification (NCBI taxonomy): domain Bacteria; kingdom Bacillati; phylum Actinomycetota; class Actinomycetes; order Kitasatosporales; family Streptomycetaceae; genus Streptomyces; species Streptomyces sp. NPDC001858. The sequence continues at coordinate 62,338 of NZ_JBSFEV010000021.1, read as the reverse complement.
CTTCGTCTTCGCGGCGACGGGGGCGCGGGTACGAAGGCTGACCACACCGGACGGGGAACACTGGTTCCCGGCGATGGACGTGGCTAAGCATCTCGGCTACGCAAACACGCGAGATGCCGTGCAGAGCGCGGTCTCACAACAGCACACAACAACGTTCGGCGATATTGCACGCTGCGTCGGTGTGAGCGACGCAAGGCGCAATATCGCAGGTCACGGCTTCCGCACAACGATGAGGTTGGTGAACCTACAGGGTCTCATCGAGCTCGTGAACAGCTGCATGAAGCCGGAGTCGCAGCCCTTCAAGACCTGGGTCGCCGGAGTCATCGCCACCATCCAGCGCGACGGTTCCTACGCTCTGGAACCGGCCGCCGTACAGCCCACCCCCACCGGCAGTACCGCCTACCTCATGCCCCATCAGGTCGCCGACGCCATCGTGCGCCTCGAAGTGAGGAACATCCAGGCCGACGAGCTGCTGGCCGCCTCCCAGAAGGAGCAGACCTTTCTCCTGCGCCAGATCAGCGCCAGCCAGGACGTGATCGCCCGCAGCCAGAACACGATCGCCAAGGCGCTTGTGGAGATCGCCCAGACGCTCAAGAGCCACCAGCCGGAACCGAAGAAGACACCCAGGAGCCGGCAGCCGGGACAGAAGTTGACGTCCCAGCAGCTCCTGGCCGACTGGCAGGCGAAGAAGCTCGTCTTCACCGAGGACATCCACGCGGTCGCGGCCTATCTGGCACCCGCGCTCGTTCTCGGTGAGGCCTGCTACCGCATCGAGGTGATCGCCACCCGCACAGGGCTCTCCGAAGCTCGCGTCCACGACTGCCTGCGCACCCTGCTCAAGCGCGGCTGTATGCGGCAGACCGGATGCTCTCCTGACGGAGCGCCCGTCTACGTGCTGCCGTAACCCGGTAGGACCGGACACATGACAGGGCCCGAAGTCGCAAGACAAAGTTGCGGCTTCGGGCCCTGTCGTAACGTACCGGAACTTACGCGCCCTGCGGGCCGCCCTCGCCCATTCCGTGGACCGCCGGGATCGTTCCGAGGCGGCCCTTCTGGAAGTCCTCGAACGCCTGCTGCAGCTCGTCCTTGGTGTTCATGACGAACGGGCCGTAGTGGGCCATCGGCTCACGGATGGGCTGTCCGCCGAGGAGGACGACCTCCAGGTCCGGCGTGTGGGAGTCCTGTCGCTCGTCCGCACGGACCGTCAGCGAGGAGCCCGCGCCGAAGACCGCCGTCTGCCCCAGGTGGATCGGACGCCGGTCCGCACCGACGGAGCCCTTGCCCGCCAGCACATACGCGAGACCGTTGAAGTCCTCGCGCCACGGAAGGGTGAGCTCCGCGCCCGGCGCGAGCGTCGCGTGGACCATGGTGATCGGGGTGTGGGTGACGCCGGGCCCGGCGTGGCCGTCCAGCTCGCCGGCGATGACGCGCAGGAGCGCGCCGCCGTCCGGGGTGGTGAGGAGCTGGACATGGCCGCCCCGGATGTCCTGGTACCGCGGGGCCATCATCTTGTCCTTGGCCGGCAGGTTCACCCACAGCTGGAGCCCGTGGAAGAGACCGCCGGACATGACCAGCGACTCCGGCGGCGCCTCGATGTGCAGCAGGCCCGAGCCGGCCGTCATCCACTGGGTGTCGCCGTTGGTGATGGTGCCGCCGCCGCCCTGGCTGTCCTGGTGGTCGAAGATGCCGTCGATGATGTAGGTGACGGTCTCGAAGCCGCGGTGCGGGTGCCAGGGCGTGCCCTTGGGCTCGCCCGGCGCGTACTCCACCTCGCCCATCTGGTCCATCATGATGAACGGGTCGAGGTGGCGGTAGTTGATGCCGGCGAACGCACGGCGTACCGGGAAGCCCTCGCCCTCGAAACCGCTGGGAGCGGTCGTCACGGCGAGCACAGGCCGTGCCACGGCGTCCGCCGAAGCGGTGACGCGCGGCAGGGTCAACGGGTTCTCGACGGTCACTGCAGGCATTGTCCGTACCTCCTTGGGCGGCGTGCGTCCCACTTTAGTTGAGTGTTGAACTTTCTGCCACCCGTAACGACGGAAGCCCGGAGGACATTCCCCCGGGCCACACGATCGATCTTGACGAGTTCTGGGCGGTGAGCCCCGGGACGATCCCCGGTCGCACCCTCAGCCGTACATCCGCCGCATGGCGAATTCGACCATTTGTTCGACAGCCTTGGCATCGAACACCATCCGATGCTCGCCCTCCATGTCGAGGACGAAGCCGTAGCCGGTGGGCAGGAGGTCGATGACCTCCGCACCCGTGATCACGAAGTACTTGGACTCCTTGCCCGCGTACCGGCGCAGTTCCTTGAGGCTGGTGAACATCGGGATCACCGGCTGCTGGGTGTTGTGCAGGGCGAGGAAACCGGGGTTGTCGCCGCGCGGGCAGTAGACCTTGGACGTCGCGAAGACCTGCTGGAAGTCCTCCGCGGCCAACTGCCCGGTGGTGAAGGCCCGTACCGCGTCCGCGAGGGACGGCGGCGAGGGCTCCGGGTAGAGCGGCGGCTGCTGGCCGTACCCGCCATGAGCGCCGGGCATTCCCTGCTGCGGCGGCGGGGCGTACTGCTGCTGCGCGCCGCCCCCGTCCATGGGCTGGCCGTATCCGTACATGAGCACAAGCGTACCGAGGCGGGTCCGACCCCGGGCGAGGTAGACCCTTCTCACACTTGGCCGAGTAGGGGTTGCGACTTATTACCGACGGGTAGCATCATCGTAGCCACTTGCTACTTGTCGGTACGTGAACGAAACAGCGCGAGGATCCACGAGTGCCTCGCCCATCCCTCTCTACGGATCATGGAGCCGTCGCCATGGGGCACTACAAGTCGAATCTCCGCGACATCGAGTTCAACCTCTTCGAAGTACTGGGGCGCGACAAGCTGTACGGCACCGGCCCGTTCGAGGAGATGGACACCGAGACCGCGAAAAGCATCCTCGACGAGCTGACCCGCCTCTCGGAGAACGAGCTGGCCGAGTCCTTCGCCGACGCCGACCGCAACCCGCCGGTCTTCGACCCGGAGACCAACACCGCGCCGGTCCCCGCGTCCTTCAAGAAGAGCTACCAGGCGTTCATGGACTCCGAGTACTGGCGGCTCGGCCTGCCCGAGGAGATCGGCGGCACCACCGCCCCGCCGTCGCTGATCTGGGCGTACGCGGAACTGATCCTCGGCGCGAACCCGGCCGTCTGGATGTACTCCTCCGGCCCGGCGTTCGCCGGCATCCTCTTCGACGAGGGCAACGACGTCCAGAAGAAGATCGCGCAGCTCGCCGTCGACCGGCAGTGGGGCTCCACGATGGTCCTCACCGAGCCGGACGCCGGCTCGGACGTCGGCGCCGGCCGCACGAAGGCGGTCCAGCAGGAGGACGGCTCCTGGCACATCGAGGGCGTCAAGCGCTTCATCACGTCCGGCGAGCACGACATGTCGGAGAACATCATCCACTACGTCCTCGCCCGCCCCGAGGGCGCCGGACCCGGCACCAAGGGCCTGTCCCTCTTCATGGTCCCCAAGACGCTCTTCGACGTCGAGACCGGCGAGCTGGGCGAGCGCAACGGCGTCTACGCCACGAACGTCGAGCACAAGATGGGCCTGAAGGCCTCCAACACCTGCGAGCTGACGTTCGGCGACCGGCACCCCGCCAAGGGCTGGCTGATCGGCGACAAGCACGACGGCATCCGCCAGATGTTCCGCATCATCGAGTTCGCCCGCATGATGGTCGGCACGAAGGCGATCTCCACGCTCTCCACCGGCTACCTCAACGCGCTGGAGTACGCCAAGGAGCGCGTCCAGGGCCCCGACCTGGCGAACTTCATGGACAAGGCCGCGCCGAAGGTCACCATCACCCACCACCCCGACGTGCGCCGCTCGCTGATCACGCAGAAGGCGTACGCGGAGGGCATGCGCGCCCTCGTCCTCTACACGGCCTCCGTCCAGGACGCGATCGCCGTCAAGGAGGCGAACGGCGAGGACGCGAAGACCGAGCACGCGCTCAACGACCTGCTCCTGCCGATCGTCAAGGGCTACGGCTCCGAGAAGGGCTACGAGCAGCTCGCGCAGTCGCTCCAGACGTTCGGCGGCTCCGGGTTCCTCCAGGAGTACCCGATCGAGCAGTACATCCGCGACGCCAAGATCGACACCCTGTACGAGGGCACCACCGCGATCCAGGGCCAGGACTTCTTCTTCCGGAAGATCGTCCGCAACCAGGGCGCGGCGCTCAACTCCCTCGCCGAGGACATCAAGGAGTTCCTGGCGCTCGGGACGGGCGGCGAGGAGCTGTCCGCGGCCCGCGAGCACCTGGCGAAGGCGGCCGTCGAGCTGGAGGGCATCGTCGGCCTGATGCTCACCGACCTCGCCGCCACCGAGCAGGACGTCAAGAACATCTACAAGGTGGGCCTGAACACCACCCGCCTGCTGCTCGCCTCCGGTGACGTGATCGTCGGCTACCTGCTCCTCAAGGGCGCGGCGGTCGCCGCCGAGAAGCTGGAGACGGCCGCGACGAAGCCCGTGTCCGCCAAGGATGCGGCGTTCTACACCGGCAAGATCGCGGCGGCGAAGTTCTTCGCGGCCAACGTCCTGCCGGGCGTCACGCTGGCCCGCAAGATCGCCGCGAACGTCGAACTGGACCTGATGGAGCTGGACGAAACGGCCTTCTGACCCACGCCCCGGTCCCGCCCCGCCCCGCCACCCGGACCCGTTCCGGGATCACTCCCGGATCCGTTCCGGAATTACTCCCGGACCCGTTCCAGGGTTACGCGCGCGGCAACCGGGCAGGACTCCACATCGTCCTCACGAGGGCCCGCTCCCATCGCCGGGAGCGGGCTCTCGTACGTCGTTAAGGTGAACACCATGAGCGAACCCCACCGCTTCGACCGCGGCCACACCGACGATCTCATGACGTTCCTGACGGCGAGCCCGTCGCCGTACCACGCCGTGGCGAACGCGGCCGAGCGCCTCGAGAAGGCCGGTTTCCGACAGGTCTCGGAGACGGACGCCTGGGACGGCACGTCGGGCGGCCGGTATGTACTGCGCGGGGGCGCGATCGTGGCCTGGTACGTCCCCGAGGACGCCACGCCGCACACACCGTTCCGGATCATCGGCGCGCACACCGACTCCCCGAACCTGCGCGTCAAGCCGCTGCCCGACACCGGCACGCAGGGCTGGCGCCAGGTGGCCGTGGAGATCTACGGCGGCCCGTTGCTCAACTCCTGGCTCGACCGCGACCTGGGGCTGGCCGGCCGGCTGACCCTGCGGGACGGCTCGACCCGCCTCGTCGACGTGGGCCGCCCGCTCCTGAGGGTCCCCCAACTGGCCATTCACCTGGACCGGTCGGTCAACAACGACGGCCTCAAGCTCGACAAGCAGCGCCACCTCCAGCCCATCTGGGGCCTGGGCAACGACGTACGCGACGGCGACCTCATCGCCTTCCTGGAGCAGGAGTCGGGGCTCGCCCCGGGCCAGGTCACCGGCTGGGACCTGATGGTGCACTCCGTGGAGCCGCCCGCCTACCTGGGCCGCGACCAGGAGCTGGTGGCCGGCCCGCGCATGGACAACCTGCTGTCCGTGCACGCCGGCACCGCGGCGCTGACGGCCGTGGCGACCGGCGGCCGGCAGCTGCCGTACATCCCGGTGCTGGCCGCCTTCGACCACGAGGAGAACGGCTCGCAGTCGGACACGGGCGCGGACGGACCGCTGCTCGGCAACGTGCTGGAACGTTCGGTCTTCGCGCGCGGAGGCTCGTTCGAGGACCGGGCGAGGGCGTTCGCGGGCACCGTCTGTCTGTCCTCCGACACCGGTCACGCCGTCCACCCCAACTACGCGGAGCGGCACGACCCGACGCACCACCCGCGGGTCAACGGCGGGCCGATCCTCAAGGTCAACGTCAACAACCGGTACGCGACGGACGGCACCGGGCGGGCGCTGTTCGCGGCGGCCTGCGAGAAGGCGAACGTCCCGTTCCAGTCCTTCGTCTCCAACAACTCCATGCCCTGCGGCACGACCATCGGCCCGATCACCGCGGCCCGGCACGGCATCCGCACGGTCGACATCGGCGTGGCCATCCTGTCGATGCACAGCGCGCGGGAGTTGTGCGGCGACGCCGACCCGTATCTGCTGGCCAACGCCCTGGTGGCCTTCCTGGAGGGGTAGTTGAGGGGTACTCGGCGCAGGGCGGGGTACCCGGAGGCGGTGGCCGGAACGTCCGGCTCACCGACAGAGAGGCGACTGCCATGGGCCTCGGAGGGTGCATCATCCTCATCGCCGTGGGAGCCATCCTGACGTTCGCGACCGACTGGGACATGCAAGGCGTCAACCTCGACCTGGTCGGCGTCATCCTGATGATCGTCGGCCTGATCGGCGTGACGACGTTCAGCAGCATCGCCCGGCGACGGCGCGTCCTCATGCCGCCCACCGCACCGGTGATCGACGAGGACGCGCGTCGCCGCCGGGACGGCTACAGCGACGGGTACGGCGTCTGACGACGCAACAGGCGGAACGGATCGGGCATCGCCGGGCATTCCAGGACACCGGGTGCGTCGTGCCCTGTGTGAATATCGTGAAGACTTGGGGGCCTTGAGACCGGGCTCAGAACCCGTCAGGACCGCCCCGGCCAGCTGTAGTCGTAGGCCAGGGAGAAGGTCCGGGAGACCCAGTCCCGGATCGGCTCCCCGGGGGCCGGCCGGACGGCCGTGGCGGCGATGTCCGCCCGCACCGCGGCCAGTTCCGAGGAGCAGTCGTCGGCGGCGAGCAGCGCCCCGGCCCGCAGGGTGAGTTCGTGGACCTCCCGGAACGTCCACGCGGGCGCGAATCCCATATGCAGATAGGGGAGATCGTCCGCGCTGTCGCGGCCGATGAGCAGGCGTCCTGTGAAGGCCGTCGGCACGTCCGTCCCCTCGTAGCGCCACGCACCGTCCCGCCGCCGGGGGCGCACACCGTCCAACGGGGGCGGCTTGGCCTCCGACCCGAGGTGGAGTCCCCGCAACGCCAAGCGCCCGTCGACGACGGCGTACTTGCAGATGTGGCCGCGATAGCAACCGGTGTGGAGGGGGCCCGGCTCAAGGCCGTGCTCGGCGGGGTCGAACAGACCTGCGCCGTCGACGGCGGTCACCCAGAACCGTCTTCCGCCGAAGAGCACCTCGTCGGGTTCCTGCGCTGTCATGCCGGCAGGCTACGCGTCCCGGCCCACGGCGAGAACGAGGACGTCCGTCAGGAATCCGGCCGCCGCCCTCGCGTCCACCCCGCCGCCCTGAACGCGCTGCTCACGGCGGTGAAGGGTCAGGCCAGGGCGTGGCCCGTCGTCGCGTCCACATGTGCCGGGACGGCCTCGTGGCGGTCGCCGACCGTTGAGGTGCCGGACGGTTCGAGGACGAGGATCTCCGTCGGCACCGGGGCGTACGGCTTGTGCTCCGTGCCGCGCGGGACCGTGAAGACGCTGCCCTGCGGCAGAACAACCGTCCGCTCGCGAAGCGCTATGTGCAGCTCGCCCGTCAGGACCAGGAAGAACTCGTCCGTGTCGTCGTGGACGTGCCAGAGGTGCTCGCCCTCGACCTTGGCCACGCGGACGTCGTAGTCGTTGACGGTCGTGACGATGCGGGGGCTCCACTGCTGGGTGAAGGACGCGAGGGCGGCGGAGAGCGCGATGGGTTCCATGGGTTCCATGCGCTCATCGTCGGCCGTGACGAGGAAGCCCTGCGAGTGCTAGGAATCGCATATGCCGCAAGGATCCTCGCACCACACCCCGCACAGGGTGGCCGTCATCGTCGACGAGGGGACGAATCCCTTCGAGGTCGGGGTCGCGACCGAACTGTTCGGGCTCCCGAGGCCCGAGCTGGGGCTGTCCGGCCCGCTGTACACGGTGACGCTCTGCGCGCCCACCCCCGCCGTGCGGATGAACCACGGCTTCTTCACCGTCACGGGAGTGCCGGGGCTGGACGCCGTGGACGACGCGGACACCCTCGTCGTGCCCGGCCGTCCCGACAACGTCGTCCCGCGCGGGGACGACGTCCTCGACGCGATCCGCCGCACCCACGCGCGCGGGGCGCGCGTGATGAGCCTGTGCACCGGCAGCTTCGCGCTGGCCGAGGCGGGGCTGCTCGACGGGCGGCGGGCCACGACTCACTGGATGTGGGCCGACCTCTTCCGCACGCTGCACCCGGGCGTACGGCTCGAACCCGACGTCCTCTTCATCGACGAGGGCGACGTCCTGACCGCCGCCGGCAGCGCCGCCGCGCTCGATCTCGGGCTGTACGTCGTGCGGCGCGACCACGGCGTCGAGATCGCGAACGCCGTGTCCCGGCGGCTGGTGTTCGCCGCGCACCGGGACGGCGGGCAGCGGCAGTTCGTGGAACGGCCGCTGCCGGACGTGCCCGACGAATCGCTGGCGCCGCTGCTCGCGTGGGCGCGGACGCGGCTGGGGGAGCCGCTGACGGTGGCCGGGATGGCGGCTCGCGCGGCCGTCTCCTCCGCCACCCTGCACCGACGGTTCCGCGCCCAGCTCGGCACGACACCGCTGGCCTGGCTCACGGGGGAACGGGTGGCGCTCGCCTGCCGGCTGATCGAGCGGGGCGAGGAGCGGCTGGACGTGGTGGCGGCCAGGAGCGGGCTGGGGACGGCCGCGAACCTACGCGCGCGCGTGCGGCGCGAGACGGGACTCAGCCCATCGGCCTATCGACGGCGTTTCGGACCGGCGTCCGGGGAACCCCTGGTCACATGAGATTCCTCGTGCGCGACCGGCTGCTCGGCCTCGGTGACGACTACTGGATCGAGGACGACCGAGGCGACAGGGTGTACCTGGTCGACGGCAAGGCGATGCGGCTGCGGGACACCTTCGAGCTGAAGGACACCCAGGGACGGGTTCTGATCGACATCCGCCAGAAGATGTTCGCCCTGCGGGACACCATGGTGATCGAACGGGACGGCGCACCGCTGGCCACCATCCGGCGCAAGCGGCTGTCGCTGCTGCGCAACCACTATCGGGTCGCCCTGGCGGACGGCCGCACCGAACTCGACGTCAGCGGCAAGATCCTCGACCGCGAGTTCGCGGTCGAGTACGACGGCGACCTCCTGGCCGTCGTCTCCCGGCGCTGGCTGCACGTCCGCGAGACGTACGGCGTCGACGTCGTCCGGGAGGACGCGGATCCGGCACTGCTCATCGCGGTGGCGGTCTGCGTGATCCACCTCGCGGAGAAGGACCGGGGGGAGTAGGGCGGCCTTACAGGCCCTGACGTGTGGGGGTTCGCAGGCCGAGCACCCGGTCCTTGAGGGCCGGGAACTGCTCGCGGGTCGCGGCGACCCTGGCCGGGTCGAACTCCACCCTCAGGACCTCCTCGCCCGGTCCCGCCTGCGCCAGCACCTCGCCCCAGGGATCGACCACGATCGAGTGACCCGCCTGCGGAACTCCGGCGTGCGTGCCGGCCGTTCCACACGCAAGCACGAACGCCTGGTTCTCGACCGCCCGCGCCTGGGCCAGCAGCGTCCAGTGCGCCCGGCGGCGCTCCGGCCAGCCCGCGGGGATCACGAGGGTCTCGGCGCCGGCGTCCACGAGACCGCGGAAGAGTTCGGGGAAACGGAGGTCGTAACAGGTGGCGAGGCCGACGGTCGTCTCGGGAAGGCGGACCGTCACCAGTTCCTCGCCCGCGCCCATCAGCACGGCCTCGCCCTTGTCGAAGCCGAAGCGGTGGATCTTGCGATAGGCGGCGACCCGCTCACCGGAGGGGGAGAAGACGAGAGACGTGTTGTACAGACGGCCCTCCGGGTCCCGCTCCGGGATCGAGCCCGCGTGCAGCCACACGCCCGCGTCGCTCGCGGCCTTGGCCATCGCCTCGTACGTCGGCCCCTCCAGGGGCTCGGCCTCGCTGCCGAACTCCTCATAGGCGAACGCGCCGGTCGTCCACAGTTCCGGCAGCACCACGAGGTCGGCGGCGCCGGCCTGCTCTCGCACCGACGCGGCGACCCTCGACCGCCGCGATTCGACCGATTCGCCCTCTTCTACGGCGATCTGGATCAGAGAGGCGCGCACAGTACCACCGTCCTGGCATTCGAGTAGTCCACACAGGCCTACGATCGTCACACGAAAGCACTGCCGGGGTGCCTCACAGCAGCGTAACTTAGCGTTTCAAAACATCCGCCGACATCCCCCCACACCCGTCCTCCCCCACCCTCCCCCGCCCTCACCGCCGAGAGCAGCCACCTCCCGCTGGCAACGCCGCCACAACCCACCCGAGTACCGACCGCCGAGGGGTCCCGTTTCCGTGAGTCTGCATCCCACCCTCCAGCCCTACGCCGACGCCTGGACCCACTCCATCGAAGCGATATCCGAGCTGGTGCTGCCGCTGGTCGAGGCGGACTGGAACCGCCGGACACCGTGCCCCGGCTGGTCGGTACGCGACATCGTGTCGCATGTCATCGGGCTGGACTGCGAGATGTACGGCGACCCGCGCCCCATCCACACCCTCCCGCGCGACCTGTACCACGTCACCAACGACATCCAGCGCTACATGGAGATGCAGGTCGACGTCCGCCGCCACCACACGGCGCCGGAGATGACGTCCGAGCTGGAGTACACGGTCATCCGCCGCAACCGGCAGCTGCGCAACGAGACGCGCCAGCCCACCCAGGTGGTGCGCGGCCCGCTCGGCACCGAGCTCACGCTCGAGGAGTCCATGCGGGGCCACGCCTTCAACGTGTGGGTGCACGAGCAGGATCTGCGCGCCTCCCTCGGCCGCCCCGGCAACCTCGACTCCCCCGGCGCGCACATCACCCGCGACGCGCTGCTGGCCGCGCTCCCGACGGTCGTCGCCGAGAGGTCCGGCGCCCCGCGCAGCTCCGCGGTCGTCTTCGACGTGCACGGCCCGATCGAGTTCCTGCGCACCATCCGCGTCGACATCAACGGCCGCGGCACCCTGGAGACGGCCCCCGCGCTCGGCCCGGCCGCCGCGTTCACCCTCGACTGGGAGACGTACGTCCGGCTGGCCTGCGGCCGGGTGACGGCGGACGCGGTCGCGGACCGGGTGAAGGCGGAGGGGGAGCCGGAGCTGACGGCGGCGATCCTGCGGAACTTCGCGGTCACGAAGTAGCACGTGCTCACCGTGGGCCGTGGGGGGTGCGGTGGCGAACAGAACGGGCCCGTCGTGAGGATCACGACGGGCCCGTTCTGATCTGGCAAGACCAGCCGACGACCGGTCGACCGACCGGTCAGCGCTGGTCGCCGAGGCGTCAGCCCAGCTTGGCGAAGCCGTAGTTCAGCAGCTTCGTCGCGTCGGTGGCGCGCACCGAGGCCGACGTGGACGCCAGCACCGTGCCCACGACGGTCTTGCCGTTGCGGGTGGCCGCGAAGACGAGGCAGTACTTCGCCTCGGGGCCGGAGCCCGTCTTCAGGCCGATCGCGCCGCTGTAGCTGGTCAGCAGCGTGTTGGTGTTGGTCCAGGCCGCCATGGTGCGGGTGGAACCGGTCTTGGTGATCGTCTTCGCCGTGTACGACTTGGTCTTGACGATCGCGCGGAAGTTCGCGCCCTTCATCGCGTTGATGCCGAGCTTCGTCAGGTCCTGCGCGGTCGAGTAGTTCGCGCCGTTGCCGATGCCGTCGAACGAATCGAAGTGCGTGTTCGTCATGCCCAGGGCCTTCGCCGTGGTGTTCATCTTGCCGAGGAACGACTTCACGCGAGCGGCGCGGGTCGAGCCGGCGCCGAACTTGTCGGCCAGCGCGTACGCGGCGTCGCAGCCGGACGGCAGCATCAGCCCGTAGAGCAGCTGACGGACGGTGACCTGGTCGCCGACGATGAGTCGGGCCGAGGACGCGCCCTTCGCCACGATGTAGTCGCTGTAGGCCTTCTGAATGGTGACCTTGGCGTCCAGGTTCAGGTTCGCCTGGGACAGCACGACCTTGGCGGTCATGATCTTCGTGGTGGAGCCGATGGAAAGCTTGGTGGTTGCAGCCTTGTTGTAAAGGGCGGCGCCGGTCGCGCTGTTGGCCACGAAGCCGGTCTTGGCGGCGATCGTGGGGACCGTGACAGCAGCTTGCGCGGGCGCCGTCGTGAGCGCTCCGGTCGCGAGCACTGCGCCGGCGGTGAAGGCAACGGCTGCGGCCCTGCGGACTCGGATGCCCTTGGTGGCGGTTATCAACTTAAATACCCCGATTACGTCGGAATGTTCCAGCAATGCGGCCGAGTTGGAAAGCAAAAGAAGAAGGGGCCGCATGTGTAAGACACGTAAGTAGCACACAAGGTTGTGCGTCTGCCGGGTCGAATTTCCGACTACTCGCGGAAAGTGTTATCTATCACTCGCCGTTGGTCCCGCATCCTGGACCGATCCCCCGATGCGTACGTGTTGTATCTATCCTGTGGGCATGCAGTCCTCCGCCCCGCCCGTCCCCGCTCCCACTGCCGTGCCCACTCCCGCGCCCGCTCCCGTCGCCATCAAGCAACCGCCCGCCGCCGACCGGGTGTACGCCCACGTCAAACAGGGTGTCCTGGACCGCCGTTACCAGGGCGGCACCCTCCTCACCGAGGGAGAGCTCGCCGAGGCCGTCGGGGTCTCGCGCACCCCGGTGCGGGAGGCGCTGCTGCGGCTGGAGGTGGAGGGGCTGATCAAGCTCTACCCCAAGAAGGGCGCCCTGGTCCTGCCGGTCTCCGCACAGGAGATCGCGGACGTCGTGGAGACCCGGCTGTTGGTGGAGGAGCACGCGGCGCGCAAGGCCGTCCCCGCGTCGGCCGCTCTGATCGAGCGGCTGGAGGAGCTGCTCGCGCAGCAGAAGGAGCAGGCCGCGGCAGGCGACCTGGCCGCCGCCGCCGTGACCGACCGCTGCTTCCACGCGGAGATCGTCCGCAGCGGCGGCAACGAGATCCTGTCAAGGCTCTACGACCAACTCCGCGACCGTCAGCTGCGGATGGGCGTCGCCGTCATGCACTCGCACCCCGACCGGATCGCCAAGACGCTCACCGAGCACGAGGAGATCCTCTCGGCGCTGCGCGCCGGCGACGCCGAGCGGGCCGTCGAGATCGTGCACCGGCACGTCGACTGGTTCTCCCACCTGGCCCGCGGGCAGGTCCGGTGAGCGCCGGCGCCCGCAGCGCGAACTCCACCCTTCCGGGTGACCCTCCCGGCGGACGGCGCGCGATCGCCGTCTGGAGCATCGGCGTCTCGGTCTACTTCGTCGCGGTCATCTTCCGTACCTCGCTGGGCGTGGCCGGTCTCGACGCCGCCGACCGCTTCCATGTCAACGCCTCCGCCCTGTCGACCTTCTCGATCCTCCAGCTCCTCGTCTACGCGGGCATGCAGATACCGGTGGGCCTGCTCGTCGACCGGCTCGGCACGAAGAAGGTGCTGACCATCGGCGTCGTGCTGTTCACGGCCGGCCAGCTCGGCTTCGCCTTCTCCCCCTCCTACGGCACGGCCCTCGCCTCACGCGCGCTGCTCGGCTGCGGGGACGCGATGACGTTCATCAGCGTGCTGCGGCTGGGCTCCCGCTGGTTCCCGGCGCGCCGCGGACCGCTGGTCGCCCAGTGCGCGGGCCTCGCGGGGATGGCGGGCAACCTGGTCTCCACCCTCGTCCTCGCCCGTCTGCTGCACGGCATCGGCTGGACCGCCGCCTTCGCGGGCAGCGCGCTCGTGGGCGTGGTCGTCCTCGTCCTCCTGCTGCTCTTCCTGAAGGACCACCCCGAGGGCCACGAGCCCGAGCCGTTCCCGCACCACGGCGCGGCGTACGTGCGCCGGCAGATCGCCGCGTCCTGGCGGGAGCCCGGCACCCGGCTCGGCCTGTGGGTGCACTTCACCACCCAGTTCCCGGCGATGGTGTTCCTGCTGCTGTGGGGCCTGCCGTTCCTGGTGGAGGCCCAGGGGCTGTCGCGGGCGACGGCCGGCGAACTGCTCACGCTCGTGGTCCTGTGCAACATGGTGGTGGGCCTGGTCTACGGCCAGATCGTCGCCCGCCACCACGAGGCACGGCTTCCGCTGGCCCTGGGCACGGTGGGCGCGACCGCCCTGATCTGGGCGACCACGCTGGTCTACCCCGGCGAGCGCGCGCCGATGTGGCTGCTCGTCACGCTCTGCGCGGTCCTCGGCGCGTGCGGCCCCGCGTCCATGCTCGGCTTCGACTTCGCCCGCCCGGCGAACCCGCCCGAGCGCCAGGGGACCGCGTCCGGCATCACGAACATGGGCGGCTTCGTGGCGTCGATGACGACGCTCTTCGTGGTCGGCGTGCTGCTGGACGCCACCGGCGACAACTACCGGATCGCCTTCTCCTGCGTCTTCGTCCTCCAGGCGCTCGGCGTCAGCCAGATCCTGCGCCTGCGCAAGAAGGCGGCCCGCCGGGAGCGGGAACGCCTGGTCGCCAGCCGGGTGGAGACGATCCACGTACCGGCGTAGCCACGGCGGACGGTTCGCCGCGCACGGCTCGAGGGGGAGGGGACAGCGGCCGCGGACGGCTGAAGGTCGAGAGGGACAGCGGCCGCGGACGGTACGAGGTGACCGTCCGCGGCCGCTGTCGCGGTCGGCGCGCCGCTACCCCCAGGTGATCAGCTTCTTCGGCTGCTCCAGGATCGCCGCCACGTCCGCCAGCACCTTCGAGCCCAGTTCGCCGTCCACCAGCCGGTGGTCGAAGCTCAGCGCCAGCGTCGTGACCTGACGCGGCTTCACCTTGCCCTTGTGGACCCACGGCTGGAGCTTGATCGCGCCGACCGCGAGGATCGCCGACTCGCCGGGGTTGAGGATCGGTGTGCCGGTGTCGACGCCGAAGACGCCGACGTTGGTGATGGTCACCGTGCCGCCCTGCATCGCCGCCGGGGAGGTCTTTCCGTCCCGCGCCGTCGACACCAACTCGCCCAGGGACTCCGCCAGCTGCGGCAGCGTCTTGCGGTCGGCGTCCTTGATGTTCGGGACCAGCAGCCCCCGGGGGGTCGCGGCCGCGATGCCCAGGTTGACGTAGTGCTTGACCACGATCTCCTGCGCCGCCTCGTCCCAGGAGGCGTTGATCTCCGGGTGGCGTCTGATGGCCACCAGCAGCGCCTTGGCGATGATGAGCAGCGGGTTGACTCTGAGGCCGTGCAGGTCCTTGTCCTGCTTGAGCTCCTCGACCAGCTTCAGCGTGCGCGTCACGTCGATCGTCACGAACTCCGTGACATGCGGCGCGGTGAACGCCGAGCCGACCATCGCCGCCGCCGTCGCCTTGCGGACGCCCTTGACCGGGACCCGGGTCTCACGCGCCGTGTCGTACGACGCCGGCGCCTGGGCCGCCGCCACGGACGCGGCCGCGGGGGCCGTGACCTGCGCCTGCACCGCCGGCAACCCCTGCGTCGCCGGCTCGGCCGGCGGAGCGACCGGGGCCGCCGCCGCGTGGACGTCCTCGCGGGTGATGACGCCGTCCGGGCCGGACGGGGCCACCGTGGCGAGGTCGACGCCGAGGTCCTTGGCCAGCTTGCGCACCGGCGGCTTGGCCAGCGGGCGCTCCTTCCCGGCGGGCGCGGCGCCATGGCCGTTCAGCACCGCCGGAACCGGGTCCGGGACCTGCGGGAGCGTGATCTCCGGGCCCTTGCGCGGACGCCGCTTGGTCGAGGAGACGGCCACGCCGTACCCGACGAGCACCGGCTGGCGGCCGGAACCGGCGGGCTTCTCCGCCGCGGGCTGCTGCTCCGGGGCCGCCGGGGCCGTCGGTGGCTGTGGTGCCTGCGGTGACGTCTGCGGCTGGGTCGGCGGGTGGGCGGGGGCCTGCGCCGGCAGCTCGGCGACCGGGTTGCCGGATGCGCCGGACGGGCCGCCCGCCCCGCCCACGACGTCCACCGCGATGATCGACATGCCCACGTCGACCGTGGTGCCCTCGGGGAAGTGCAGCGCGCGCACCACCCCGTCATAGGGGATGGGCAGCTCGACGGCGGCCTTGGCCGTCTCGACCTCGCACACCACCTGGCCGTCCGTCACCGTGTCGCCGGGCTGGACGTACCACTTGAGGATCTCGGCCTCGGTGAGCCCCTCGCCCACGTCGGGCATCTTGAACTCGCGTACGGACGCTTCCGTCATCGTCGTCACGACCCTCTCCTCAGTACGCCAGGGCACGGTCGACGGCGTCGAGCACCCGGTCCAGGCCAGGCAGGTACTCCTCCTCCAGGCGCGCCGGCGGGTACGGGGCGTGATAGCCGCCGACCCGCAGGACCGGTGCCTCCAGGTGGTAGAAGCAGCGCTCGGTGATCCGGGCGGCGATCTCCGCGCCCGAGCCGAAGAACACCGGCGCCTCATGGACGACGACCAGACGGCGGGTCTTCTCGACCGATGCCTGGATCGAGTCGAAGTCCAGCGGAGACACCGAGCGCAGGTCCATGACCTCCAGGTTCTTGCCCTCCTCGGCGGCCGCGGCGGCGACCTCCTGGCAGAGCTTCACCATCGGGCCGTAGGCGACCAGGGTCAGGTCGGTGCCCTCGCGGACCACCTTGGCCTTGTGCAGCGGGCCGGGGATCGCCTCGGTGTCGACCGCGGCCTTGTCCCAGTAGCGCCGCTTGGGCTCGAAGAAGATCACCGGGTCGTCGCTCTGGATGGCCTGCTGCATCATCCAGTACGCGTCCGACGCGTTGGACGGAGAGACGATCTTCAGGCCCGACACATGCGCGAAGAGCGCTTCGGGCGACTCGGAGTGGTGCTCGACCGCGCCGATTCCGCCGCCGTAGGGGATGCGGACGACGACCGGGAGCTTGACCTTGCCCAGCGAGCGCGCGTGCATCTTGGCGAGCTGGGTGACGATCTGGTCGTAGGCCGGGAAGACGAAGCCGTCGAACTGGATCTCCACCACCGGGCGGTAGCCGCGCAGGGCCAGTCCGATCGCGGTGCCGACGATGCCCGACTCCGCGAGCGGGGTGTCGATGACGCGGCTCTCGCCGAAGTCCTTCTGCAGACCGTCGGTGACCCGGAAGACGCCGCCGAGCTTGCCGACGTCCTCTCCCATGATCAGGACCTTGGGGTCCGCCTCCAGGGCGCGGCGCAGCGACTCGTTGATCGCCTTGGCCAGGGCCAGGTTCCTGGACGTCACGCTCTCCGCCATGTCAGTTTCCCCCCTCGTCCGCGAACGACGCCTGGTAGGCGGCGAACTGGGCCCGCTCCTCGTCGACGAGCGCGTGCCCGTCCGCGTACACGTTCTCGAAGATGGCGAAACGGTCCGGGTCCGGCATGGCACGGACCGCTTCGCGCACTCGTCTGCCCAACGCCTCGCTCTCCGCGTCGAGTTCCGCGAAGAATCCCTCGTCCGTGTGGTTTGAGGCTTCGAGGTGGCGGCGAAGGCGCAGGATCGGGTCCTTCGCCTCCCACGCCTCGCGCTCCTCGTCGGCCCGGTACTTCGTCGGGTCGTCGGAGGTGGTGTGGGCGCCCATGCGGTACGTGTACGCCTCGACGAGGGTGGGGCCCTCGCCGTTGCGGGCCCGCTCCAGCGCCCACCTGGTGACCGCGAGGCAGGCCAGGACGTCGTTGCCGTCGACGCGGACGCCCGGGAAGCCGTAGCCCTGCGCGCGCTGGTAGAGCGGGACGCGGGTCTGCTTCTCGGTGGGCTCGGAGATCGCCCACTGGTTGTTCTGGCAGAAGAACACCACCGGGGCGTTGTAGACCGCGGAGAAGGTGAACGATTCGGCGACGTCGCCCTGGCTGGAGGCGCCGTCGCCGAAGTAGGCGATCACCGCGCTGTCCGCGCCGTCCTTGGCGACGCCCATCGCGTAGCCCGTCGCGTGCAGCGTCTGGGAGCCGATGACGATGGTGTAGAGGTGGAAGTTGTTGCCGTTGGGGTCCCAGCCGCCGTTGTTCACGCCGCGGAACATGCCGAGCAGGTTGGTCGGGTCGACTCCGCGGCACCAGGCGACGCCGTGCTCGCGGTAGGTCGGGAAGACGTAGTCGTCGTCACGCAGGGCCCGGCCGGAGCCGATCTGGGCGGCCTCCTGGCCGAGCAGCGAAGCCCACAGACCCAGTTCGCCCTGGCGCTGCAAGGAGGTGGCCTCGGCGTCGAAACGACGGGTGAGCACCATGTCGCGGTACAGGCCGCGGAGGTCTTCGGGGGTGACGTCGGCGACGTACTCGGCGTACTCGGCGTGTTTGTTGTGCTTGACCCGCTTGCCCTCCGGCGTCAGCAGCTGCACGAGCTCGGGCTCGGCGCTCTTGCCGGGTGCGGTGCGGGTGCGCTCGGTGCCGGTGGCGCCGGCCTTGCCTCCTGCGCTGCGTCGCGGCTTACGCGCGGCAGTGCTCTCCACGGTCACGTGCGTGCTCCTCCGTCGGTCCGGCCCCCGGGGTTGCCGGGTGGCCAGTGCGGCCTACCTGTTCCGACACCCGTGCACGGGGTGGGTGCCACTCGGCCGGAACAGGCGTGACAGGTGCTCCGGCGAGCGCCCTGCAGTCATCACGTTACCCAGTGCGCCACATTTCTGTGCAACCCCCCCTGACCTGCGTTTTTGCTTGGATTTCCAAGTAAATCGGCAAAGTCGGGAAGGCACCTGGTCACAGCCTTGCAGGAGGCCGGAGCAACGGCACGTTATCCCGGCCACCCCGGCCACGGGAAGAGTCGGGCCACGGGCGGGTCGCCGGGCGGTGCACCGGGGCGTGCGAGGCGGCCGACGACCGTCGGCGACCGTCCATGACCCCGGTTGACCTTCGATGACTCACCCTGACCTTTGGTGACCGTCTGTGACAACACGCAGCTCACAGCCTCGCATCGTGCCCTAGCATCGGGCGCGTTCCGCGCTCCTGTGTACCACCCCCCATGCCCCACACGCCCCCTCTGAGCGCCCTGCTCCGTCGTTACACCGCCGGCGCAGCGCTCGCCTGCGAACCCGTCGAGGAGGGACTGCTGAACCGCGGCTACCGGCTGCACACCACCCGAGGCCGCTACTCCGGGCGAAGTCGGCTGCGGTTCGGCAGCGCCCTGAAGGGGCGCGGGGAACTGCGCGACCGGCCACGACGGCGCCGCAGCGGAACGACGGCACATCGCGGCACTTTCAGCGGAGCGCTCAGGCGTCCCGGTCGCTCCCCCGCTGCCCGGCCACGACGGACGCACCGTCGCCGTCGTCGGCGGCCACGCCTACGCCCTCCACCCCTGGACCGACGGCCGCCACCGGCACGGCGCCCAGCTCACCCCCGGCCAGTGCGGCCGTCTGGGGGCGCTGCTGGGCGTGGTGCACGCCGGACCGGAGCACGTGATGCCCTCAGGGGGCGCGGAACCCGTACCCCCGGCGCACGAACGGGAGCGCACCACCCCTGCCGACACCTTCGCGCTGATCGACGACCTCCTCGCGCGCGTGCGTCGGCACCGCCCCGCCGACTCCTTCGACGAACTCGCCCGCCACCGCCTCCTGGAGCGGCGCACGCTGCTGGAACGCCACGCGGACCGGCGTCCCCCGCACACCGGCCCGGTCGGCTGGGTGCACGGGGACTTCCACCCGTTCAACCTGCTCTACCGCGGGGACGCCCCCGCCGCCATCGTCGACTGGGACCGGCTCGGCGTGCAGCCCCGCGCGGAGGAAGCCGTCCGCGCCGCCGCCATCTTCTTCGTCCGGCCCGACGGCGCCCTCGACCTGCCGAAGACGAGGGCGTACGCACGCGCGTACCGACGCGCGGCCGGCGCCACGCCCTCCGAACTCGCGGCGGCCGTGCACCGCGTGTGGTGGGAGCGGCTCAACGACTTCTGGATGCTGCGCCGGCACTACGAGCGCGGCAACACCCGCGCGGACTCCCAGTTCCCGGCCGCCTCGGCCCTCGCGGTGTGGTGGACACGCGAGTACGACGCGGTGTGCGGGGCGTTCGCGGACTGAGCGGAGTGCGCGAGGTGCGCGGACTCACCGGGCCGGAAACGCCACGCGCGCGTGGAGCCCGGTGTCGGGCCCACGCGCGCGTGGAAGAGAACTGACGGTCGTGAACCTGGTGGAACGAAGCGGGTCAGCCGCCGCCGAGGCCGGTGCCGAGGGTGGTGGTGCCCTCCGTGCCGCCCGTCGGGTCCCCGGTCGGTTCGCCCGTCTCGGTCTCCGGGTCGGTCGGCTCGTCCGACGGCTGGGTCTCCGTCTCCTCGTCCGTGGGCGAGCTGGTGACCGACTCCGAGGGGCTGGACGACGGCGTCCAGGACGGCGTGGTGGACGGCGTCCAGTTCGATCCGGAGCCCGAGCCGGTGCCGTCGTCCGTGTTCTCGTCCGTGGACGTCTCGCTCTCCTCGTCGCTCGGCGACGGACTGGGCGAGAGCGAGGCCGTCGGCGAGGCGGACGGCGACTTCGGGGTCTCGTTGTCGCTGCTGTCCTTCCCCTGGTCGTTCAGGGCGAGCGCGACGCCCGCGGCGATGGCGATCACCGCGAAGACGGCGAGTATCCACAGCTTGCCGCTGCCGCTGCCCTTGTTGCCGTGGCCCTCGAAGCCGCCGTCGTCACCGCCGCCGTAGCCGGTGGGCAGGATCGGCTGCGGGATCTGCGAGGTGCTGGAGCCGTCGGCGCCGTGCGGCAGCACGGTCGTGTGCGCGAAGCCGCCCGCGGGCGTGCCCCGGCCGTCGTGCGCGCCGACCGGACCGGTGTTCCAGGTGCCGGTGTGGGCGCCCTGGTCGTACAGCATCTGCAGCCCGTACTGGATGAGGCCGCGCATCTCCTCGGCCGTCTGGAACCGGTCGTCGGGGTCCTTGGCCAGGGAGCGCATGACGAGGCCGTCGAGCTCCGGCGGGCACTCGCCGCCCGAGGTCTGCGACGGCGGCACCGGAATGTCCTGCACATGCTGGTAGACCACCGACAGCGGCGTCTCGCCGGTGAACGGCGGCCGCAGCGCGAGCAGTTCGTACAGCAGACAGCCCGTCGCGTACAGGTCGGAGCGGTGGTCGACGGCCTTGCCGAGCGCCTGCTCCGGGGAGAGGTACTGCGGCGTGCCCATGACCATGCCGGTCTGCGTCATCGTCGTGGACGCGCCGTGCAGGGCGCGCGCGATGCCGAAGTCCATCACCTTGACAGCGCCGTTGTGCGTGATGATCACGTTCGCCGGCTTGATGTCGCGGTGCACGATGCCGTGCTGGTGCGAGTAGGCGAGCGCCTCCAGGACGCCGGAGACGATGATCAGGGCCTGCTCGGGCCCGGGCGCCTCGGCGTTGAGGAGCAGATCGCGGATCGTGCGCCCCTCGACGATCTCCATCACGATGTACGGCACGCTCAGGCCGCCCACGAAGTCCTCGCCCGAGTCGTACACGGCGACGATCGCATGGTGGTTGAGCCCCGCCACCGATTGGGCCTCGCGGGTGAAGCGGGCCTTGGAGGTCGGGTCCTCCGCGAGGTCGGCGCGCAGCAGTTTCACCGCGACCGTGCGCCCGAGACGTACGTCCTCGGCCGCGAACACCTCGGCCATGCCGCCTCGGCCCAGTCTGTGGGTGAGCCGATACCGGCCGTCTCCGACCAACCCGCCGTTGCCCCAGTTCTCCGGCGCATCTGACATACCGCCGCCAGTCGCCTCGGGGTCGGACGGGCCCTGAGCGCGCTGCTGTGCCATCAGTCCTCGCCGTCGTTTCTGCCCGCGGTGCGCGCGGTGTTGTTACGGTCTCCGTCGGCCACGCTACAGCCTCTGCGCAAGCCTCCGGTCCGGGACGATCCCCGAAGCGATGCCCGGGGCGGGCCCGGGCGCCGGTCCTGGACGGACCGGCCTTGGAATCAGCACTCCGTACCGGCGTGCAAATTCCGTGTACCGGCCGTACGGCACCTGTAACGCTTCCGCGACGCTTCTTTCTCGTAGGGTCACGGAACGGGCACCGAGCTTGACGTGTCAGTGCCCTGCGGCAGACTTGGCCGGGAATAGCACTTTCGATCAACGACAGTCGACGGCGCCTGAAGGCGGCCTACGGGGGACGCAGAAGATGAGCCAGGACGGCGCGCAGGGCCGGTACGCGGGGCGGGCGCTGGCCGGCGGCCGCTATCAGCTGCGCGACTTGCTCGGCGAGGGCGGCATGGCCTCGGTGCACCTCGCCTACGACGCCGTGCTCGACCGTCAGGTCGCGGTGAAGACCCTGCACACCGAACTCGGCCGTGAGCAGGCCTTCCGCGAGCGCTTCCGGCGCGAGGCCCAGGCCGTGGCCAAGCTCACGCACACCAACATCGTCTCCGTCTTCGACACGGGCGAGGACGAGGTGGAGGGCCTGACCACCCCGTACATCGTCATGGAGTACATCGAGGGCCGCCCGCTCGGCTCGGTGCTCGACGAGGACGTGCGGCAGCAGGGCGCGATGCCCGTCGACAAGGCGCTGAAGATCACCGCGGACGTGCTGGCGGCGCTGGAGATCAGCCACGAGATGGGCCTCGTCCACCGCGACATCAAGCCCGGCAACGTGATGATGACCAAGCGCGGCGTGGTCAAGGTCATGGACTTCGGCATCGCGCGCGCGATGCAGTCCGGCGTCACCTCGATGACGCAGACCGGCATGGTCGTCGGCACCCCGCAGTACCTCTCGCCCGAACAGGCGCTGGGCCGCGGTGTGGACGCGCGCTCGGACCTGTACTCGGTCGGCATCATGCTGTTCCAACTCGTCACCGGACGGCTGCCCTTCGAGGCGGATTCGCCGCTTGCGATCGCGTACGCGCACGTGCAGGAGGAGCCGGTGGCGCCCTCCTCCATCAACCGGGCGCTGCCGCCGGCCGTGGACGCGCTCGTCGCCCGCGCGCTGAAGAAGAACCCGAACGAGCGTTTCCCGACCGCCGTCGCCATGCGCGACGAATGCCTGCGCGTCGCCGCCTCCTTCCAGCCGGCCCCGCCGAGCATCGTCCCGGGCGCGCCGACGTCGAGCGGTGCGGGCGTCGGCTCCGCGGTGTTCCCGCCGGTCGGCCAGAGCACCCCGGCGCCGCCGCACCCGGGCGTCCAGACGCCCTACCAGCCCGCGCCGACCCCGAACCCGTACGGCACGCCCCCGACCCCGAACCCGTCCTACGGCTATCCGCAGCAGGGCGGCGGCTACCGGACGCCCGCTCCGGCCTACGGCCACCAGCAGGGGCCGCACACTCCGCCCGCGTACAACCTCAGCCCGCAGCCGTTGACCACGGTCTCGGCGGGCGGCGGCCGGAAGAACGGCAACGCGGTGCTGGCCGGCTCGGCCGTCGTCGCCGTGGTGGCGGTCGGCGGCCTCATCACCGCCCTGATGATGAACGGCGGCAGCGACGACGACGCCAAGGGCGGTACGACCAGTTCGTCGCCGTCGGCGACGAAGGCGGCGGACTACCGCGGGCCGGACACCTCGAAGACCATCGAGTCGACGGAGTGCTCCGAGCCGCAGGAGTCGTACAACGACCCGGACAAAATCCAGGTGCCGAACTTCAAGTTCAAGTACATCGCCTCGGTCAAGGAGTGCTTCCAGGCCGCGGGCTGGAAGATGAAGATCACGAAGGTCGACGAGAACACCTACGGCGACGGCGCGGTCATGGAGCAGTTCCCCTCCGCCGGGACGGACGTCGACCCGGCGGAGATGCCCGAGATCGAGCTGAAGGTGTCCTCGGGCAACCCGGCGTCCTGACGTCGCGCACTGGGAAAAGTCGCATCGGACATGTCGAAGGGGCCCGGCGTTTCGGACGCCGGGCCCCTGTTGCTTGGTCGCTCCCGTGGGTTCTACAGGTACGGGCCGCCCGAACGGCCGCCCGTGCGCGGGTCGTCCGCGCCCTCGTGGCCGACGCCCGGCGGCAGCGCGCGGCGCATCTGCTCCAACTGGGCCCGCGCGGCCATCTGCTGAGCGAAGAGCGTGGTCTGGATGCCGTGGAAAAGGCCCTCCAGCCAGCCGACCAACTGGGCCTGCGCGATGCGCAGTTCCGCGTCGCTCGGCGTCGAGTCCTCGTTGAACGGCAGTGACAGCCGCTCCAGCTCCTCGACCAGCTCCGGCGCCAGGCCGTCCTCCAGTTCCTTCACCGAACTCGAGTGGATCTCCTTCAGCCGGACCCGGCTCGCCTCGTCCAGGGGAGCCGCGCGCACCTCCTCGAGCAGCTGCTTGATCATGCTGCCGATCCGCATGACCTTCGCCGGTTGCTCGACCATGTCGGTCACCGGGATCTCACGGGAGTCCTCGTCAGCGTCGACGCCGCCGAGCGCCATGCCGTCCTGACCTACGACCAGGATCTTCTGGGCGTTCTCCGGCGACCTTTCGTTCCTCGGCATCTCCATGCCGCCATTCTCTCGCACGTCCCCACCTCATCACCCTGGTGCCCCCCTCGAAGGCTGATCCACCGTTTCCGTTCGGCGGAGTCCGGAATGCGGTGACTGATCCCTGATGTGAGGCTTATTGCGTTCTTTTCTTGGCGACTGGACACCGGGAGGGGGTCACGAGCGTGACTCCATGGCAGCGGGTGAAGTGCGCGACACGGGTGTGCGTGGGGGTGGGCGTGGTCGCGACGAGCGTGACGGGCGCGCTGGCGCTGCCCCACGGGAGCGCGAGCGCCACACCGTACGCGGCTGCGTCGACGTCTGCGGCCGCGGCCGTGGCGGCGTACGCCCGCCCCACACCCACCTCCTCCGCCTCGCCCTCCGCCTCCTCCCCGGAGCCCGACCGGGCGGGCAGCCGCGCGGGCGAGGGACGGCAGCGGCCCGGACGGGTGAACGACGAGGAAGAAGACCCGGGGACGCGGGACGCGGAGGCCGAGGACCCGGCCGGCGAGGACACCGCGGGTGAGGACCCGGACGGGGTGAGCGGCGACACGGAGGCCGCCGACAGCGACCAGGCCGACGACACCGACGCGTCCGCGTCACCCGCCGCCGTCGCCCCCGTGACCTCGGACGCGCCGCCGGACGCCGTACGACAGGCGGCCACCCAGAGCGAGCGGGCCGACGGACCCGTGCTGCAGATCCTGCCGCTCGGCAGCGGCCTCGTCCTCATCGGCCTGGGCATCGCCCTGGCGCTGGCCGCCCTGCGCCTGCGCCGCTCCTAGGACCTGTCGTCATGCCTGTCCTCATGCCCGTCCTCATGCCTCTGCGGGGCCGTGAGCAGCACCTTGCCGACATGGCCGCTCTCCTCGACGACCCGGTGGGCGGCCGCCGCGTCGCTCATCGGGAGTTCCCGGTCGACGACCGGCCGTACCCGACCCGCGGCGATCAGGGGCCAGACGTGCTCACGGACGGCCGCCACGATGGCCGCCTTCTCCCCCAGGGGGCGGGCCCGCAGCGAGGTCGCGCTGATGGCGGCCCGCTTGCCGAGCAGCGCGCCGATGTTCAGCTCGGCCTTGACGCCGCCCTGCATGCCGATGATCGCCAGCCGGCCGTTGACGGCGAGCGCCTGGACATTGCGGTCCAGGTACTTCGCGCCCATGTTGTCGAGGATGACGTCCGCGCCGGCGCCGCCCGTGGCCTGCCGCAGCTCGGCGACGAAGTCCTGCTCCCGGTAGTTGATCAGGATGTCCGCGCCCAGCTCGGCGCACCGGTCCAGCTTCTCCCGGGTGCCCGCGGTGACGGCGACCCGCGCGCCGGCGGCCTTGGCCAGCTGGATCGCCATGGTGCCGATGCCGCTGGAGCCGCCGTGCACCAGCAGCGTCTCACCGGGACGAAGGTGGGCGATCATGAAGACGTTCGACCAGACCGTGCTGGTCACCTCGGGGAGCGCGGCGGCCCGGGTCAGGTCGACGCCCTCGGGCACGGGCAGCAGCTGACCGGCCGGGACGGCGACCTTCTCGGCGTATCCGCCGCCCGCGAGCAGCGCGCACACCTCGTCGCCGACCGTCCAGCCGGAGACGCCGGGGCCGATCTCGGCGATCCGGCCGGAGCACTCCAGACCGGGGTAGCGGGAGGCGCCGGGCGGCGGGTCGTAGAAGCCCTGCCGTTGCAGGATGTCCGCGCGGTTCACGGCCCCGGCCACCACCTCGACCAGGACCTCGCCCTCGCCGGGCACCGGATCGGGGACCTCGTCCCACACCAGCGCCTCGGGACCACCAGGTTCGGGAATCGTGATCGCATGCATGAAGGGGACGCTACCCCTCGTCGCGCTGCTCCTCGTCGCGCCGCCTCCGGCCGCGGGCCCGCGGCCAAAAAAGGATGCGATCACCGATGAGTTCCGGCCAAGGTAAAGGTCTCCCCATGCGTAACCCACGTGCGCGGAAGGACACCCCACCATGAGCCAGCACACGTCCGGCCTGGCCATCGAGACCGCGGGACTGGTGAAGACGTTCGGTGAGACCCGGGCCGTCGACGGCGTCGACCTCGCCGTCCCGGCCGGCACGGTCTACGGCGTCCTCGGCCCCAACGGCGCCGGCAAGACGACGACCGTGAAGATGCTCGCCACCCTGCTGCGGCCCGACGCCGGCGAGGCACACGTCTTCGGCCACGACGTCGTGCGCGAGGCCGACGAGGTCCGCGGCCGTGTCAGCCTCACCGGCCAGTACGCCTCGGTGGACGAGGACCTCACCGGCACCGAGAACCTGGTCCTGCTGGGCCGTCTCCTCGGCCACGACAAGAAGGCCGCACGGGTGCGTTCCGGGCAGCTGCTGGAGGCCTTCGGGCTGACCGAGGCCGGTGCGAAACAGGTCAAGCACTACTCGGGCGGCATGCGGCGGCGCATTGACATCGCCGCGTCCATCCTGAACACCCCCGACCTGCTCTTCCTCGACGAGCCGACGACCGGGCTCGACCCGCGCAGCCGCAACCAGGTGTGGGACATCGTGCGCGCGGTCGTCGCCCAGGGCACCACCGTGCTGCTGACCACGCAGTATCTGGACGAGGCCGACCAGCTGGCGTCCCGGATCGCCGTCATCGACCGCGGCCGGGTGATCGCCGAGGGCACGAAGGGCGAGCTCAAGGCGTCCGTCGGGGCCGGCTCCGTCCATCTGCGGCTGCGGGACGCGGAGCAGCGGCCCGCGGCGGCCGAGGTGCTGCGGCGGACCCTGGACGCGACGGTGCAGCTGGACCCCGACCCGGTCGCCCTCACGGCCCGCGTCGGGACGGCGACCAGTGGCATCGCCGCCGAGCAGGCCGCCCGGGCGCTCGGCGAGCTGGCCCGCTCGGGAGTCGTCGTGGACAACTTCTCGCTGGGGCAGCCCAGCCTGGACGAGGTGTTCCTCGCCCTCACCGGACACGACACGCATCGCCCGAAGGACGAGGTGGCGGCATGAGCACCACGACGACGACCACGGAAGCCCAGGACCTGGCCCCCGTTCGCACCGAGTCGCTCGCCGCGCTGCTGATCGCGGGGGAGCGACCGCCGCGCCCGAGCGCCTGGTCGGCCTCCCTCACCTTCGGCTGGCGGGCGATCCTCAAGATCAAGCACGTCCCGGAGCAGCTCTTCGACGTCACCGCGTTCCCGATCATGATGGTGCTGATGTACACGTACCTGTTCGGGGGCGCTCTCGCCGGGTCCCCGGAGGAGTACATCCAGTTCCTGCTGCCGGGCATCCTGGTGATGTCGGTCGTGATGATCACGATGTACACGGGTGTCTCGGTGAACACCGACATCGAGAAGGGCGTCTTCGACCGCTTCCGGTCGCTGCCGATCTGGCGGCCCTCGACGATGGTCGGCTATCTGCTCGGCGACGCCCTGCGCTACACGATCGCGTCCGTCGTGATGCTCACCGTGGGCATGCTGCTCGGCTACCGGCCGGACGGCGGCGTCGCGGGCGTCGTCGCCGGGATCGCCCTGCTGGTCGTCTTTTCGTTCGCGTTCTCGTGGATCTGGACGATGTTCGGGCTGCTGCTGCGCACCGAGAAGTCGGTGATGGGCGTCAGCATGATGGTGATCTTCCCGCTCACCTTCCTGTCCAACGTGTTCGTCGACCCCAGCACCATGCCGGGCTGGTTGCAGGCGTTCGTCAACAACAGCCCGGTGACCCATCTGTCGTCGGCGGTGCGGGGATTGATGGCCGGCGACTGGCCGGGCGTCGAGGTCGCCTGGTCGCTGGGCTGGTCGGCGCTGTTCGTGCTGGTCTTCGGTCCGGTGACGATGCGGCTCTACAACCGTAAGTAACGGGTGGGGGCGTTCAGGCCGGCGGGAGGGGCGGGACACCGGGCATGCCGGGCGTCCCGAGGGCGGGGCGTGCGCTGGGCGGGCCCATCCGCACGATGGTGACCAGTCGGTCCGTCGCCTCCAGCACGCCGATCGCCGGGTCGTCGTAGGCGAGGACGCGATGACCTCGGACGACGCTCACCACCAGGTCGGCCGTCTCGCGCGGGCCACGGCCCGTCTCGGCCTTGGTGACGGGCCGTTCGACGAGGTCGAGCCCGTCGCCCTGCTGGATGAGGTCCTCCATGACCTTGCCCGCCGCCGGGCTGAGCACGGACAGGCCCAGGAGCCGGCCGGCCGCACCGGCGCTGGTGATGACCTCGTCGGCGCCGGACTGCTTGAGCAGCGGTGCGTTCTCCTCCTCGCGAGCCGCCGCCACGATCTTCGCCCGCGGGTTGAGCTGGCGGGCCGTCAGCGCCACCAGGACGGCCGTGTCGTCGCGCTCGGTCGCGATGACGATCCGCCCCGCCCGCTGCACCTCGGCCCGCCGCAGCACATCGCTGCGCGTCGCGTCCCCGACCACGGCCTCGTAGCCCTCGGCCAGCGCCGCGTCGACGGCCTTCGCACTCGGGTCGATCACCACGACCTGCTCCTTGCGCAGGCCCGAGGTGCAGGCGGTCCGGATCGCGGACCGCCCCTTCGTGCCGAAGCCGACGACGACAGTGTGGTCACGCAAGAGGACCTCCGGGATCATGGACCGTTCGGGACCCATGGACAGTCGGGAACTCATGGACGGTTGGGGACTCGTGGACAGTTGGGGACTCATGGAGACGTGTTGCTTCATGACGGACGCCGACCCGCCGGGAACCATGGTGCCCGCCGATCGAATGACCACCACAGGGGGCACACGATGAAGGACCAGGAACGACAGCCCGCCGGTCCGGCCCGGCTCTCCCTCTTCAGATCCCTCTGGTACCGCTCGCGCACCGAGGCCCGGGACGACGCCGAGGCGGGCCGCTCCATCACGATGCCCGTGCACATCAGTGTGCCCCCGCTCCAGCAGGTGCTGCGACGCCTCGCCATGGGCCTGCTGGTGCTGGCCGTCACCACCCTGATCGTCTACGCCGACCACGACGGGTACAACGACAACTCGGACGGCACGGTCAGCCTCCTCGACGCCGCCTACTACGCCACCGTCACCCTCTCCACCACCGGCTACGGCGACATCACCCCGGTCAGCGACATGGCCCGGCTCATCAACATCCTGGTCATCACGCCGCTGCGCGTGGTGTTCCTGATCATCCTGGTCGGCACCACCCTGGAGGTGCTGACCGAGCGCACCCGCCAGCAGGTCCGCATCCACCGCTGGCGGGCCCGCATCAGCAACCACATCGTGGTCGTCGGCTACGGCACGAAGGGCCGGCACGCCGTGCAGACCCTCGTCGGGCAGGGCGTCTCCAAGGACCGGATCGTGATCGTGGACGCACAGCGCAAGTCCGCGAACCTGGCCGGCGACGACGGGCTGGTCGCCGTGACCGGGGACGCCACCCGCTCGGAGACGCTCCTCAAGGCCGAGGTCCAGAACGCCTCCCGGGTGATCGTCGCCCCGCAACGCGACGACACGGCAGCCCTGGTCACCCTCACCGCCCGCCAGCTGAACCGGCGCGCCACGATCGTGACCGCCGCCCGGGAGGACGAGAACGTGCCGCTGCTCAAGCAGAGCGGCGCGGACACCGTGATCACCAGCTCCAGCTCCGCCGGCCGGCTGCTCGGCGTCTCGATGGTCAGCCCGACCGTGGCCAGGACCCTGGAGGACCTGATGACCCTCGGCAGCGGACTGGACCTCATCGAGCGCCCGATCACCAAGGCGGAGATCGGGATGACGCCACGAGCCTGCGCGGACCTGGTCGTCGCCGTGGTCCGCGGCAAGGAACTCCTGGACTACGCGGATCCCCGACTCACCAGCCTGCGTCCGGGAGATCACGTCATCACGGTGAGCCGGGCCGTGCCGCCCAGCGATCAGGCGTGACGCTGTTTCACGTGAAACAACGCCTGCTTCAGGTGGTGTTTCACGTGAAACACGGCGCATGTTTCACGTGAAACATGCGCCGACCCCGGCGGTCGCCCACGGCAGGTCGAGAAGCTCGGCCTCCTGACCTGCCCGCGCGCCGCCCGGCGGAACGACAGCGAGGGCGTCGGCGGCGGCGATACCCCGGAGCATGGCCGGCCCGTTGTAGTGCAGCGGCCCGGCGCGGTCGCCCCGCAGGACGACCGGGACCAGCCGCGTGTCGTAGGGGTGCCCGTGCACCGTCTCCCGCAGCGGCAGCGCATACGACTCGATAGCGGGCCGGGCGGCGAGCGTGCGCAGCAGGGGCTCGGCGAGGGTGAGCAGGCCGGAGACGGCAGCCAGCGGATTGCCGGGCAGCCCCACGAGATGCTGGTCGTCCTTGATACGGGCCAGCAGCATGGGGTGCCCCGGCCGCACCTTGACCCCGTCGACGAGGAGTTCCGCGCCGATGCGGCGCAGCGTGGGGTGGACGTGGTCGACGGGGCCGGAGGCGGTGCCCCCGGTGGTGACGATCAGATCGGCGCGGGATGAGGTGATGGCCTTGTGCAGGACCTTCGCGTCGTCACGCAGCCTGCGGACGGCGGTGACCTCCGCGCCCAGCGCCCGCAGCCAGGGGGGCAGCATCGGGCCGAGCGCGTCCCGGATGAGGCCGTCGTGCGGGCGGCCCTCGGTGAGCAGTTCGTCGCCCAGGACGAGCACCTCGACCCGGGGCCGGGGAACGACGGCCAGCGTGTCGTACCCGGCGGCCGCGGCCAGGCCGAGGACGGCCGGAGTCACCACGGCTCCGGCGAGCAGCAACTGGTCGCCGGAGCGGCACTCCTGACCCCGCGGGCGGATGTCCTGGCCGTGCTGCATCTCGCGGGTCGGGTGCAGTCGGCCGTTGTCGTCGGTGCGACCGTGCTCGCTGCGCAGTACCGCGGTGGTGTCCGGGGGGATCCGGGCGCCGGTGGCGATCCGGACGGCCTCGCCGTCGCCGAGCGGTGCGTGTGCGGCGCTCCCGGCCAGCACGCCTTCGTCCCGCACGTGCCAGGGGCCGGGGCCTGCGACCGCCCATCCGTCCATCGCCGAGGTGTCGAAGGAGGGCAGGTCGGTGAGGGCGGTCAGCGGGGCGGCCAGGACGAGGCCGAGGGCGGCGTCGAGGGTGACGGAGACGGGGGCGCGGCGGGCGGCGGCGGACCGTGCGGCGCGGGCGGCGATCCTCCGCGCCTCGGGCCAGGGGGTGGCCTGGTGGCGGTGTTCGTCGGCGGCGGCCGCCCGGGGCCCGGCCTGCGGGGCGGGGGAGGACTGCGTGCCGTTGCCGTCGCGCTGCGCGGGGCCGTTGCGGTCCTTCACGAGAGCGAGCGCCTCCTCGACGTCGAAGTCCTCGGCATCGAGGCCCTGCCGGCTGCCGCGGGGCGTCATCCGGCGTCCGGCCCGGAGCCGCCGGCCTTGTCCTGCTCGGCCGTTACCTCGCCGGGCTTGTCCTGCTCGGCCTCCTCCGCCCAGCGCAGCGCCAGCGCGGCGGCCTTGCGGGAGGCCTCGGCGACCGCCTCCGGGCCGCCCTGGGCCTGGGCGGCCGCGTAGCCCACCAGGAAGGTGGTCAGCGGGGCCGCGGGCCGGGCCACCCCGTGGGCGGCGTCGCGCGCAAGGTCGAGGAGGAGGCCGGTGTCGACATCGAGGTCGATGCCCAGCTCGTCCTTGACTGCGGAAATCCATTCATCCAACACGTGGCCATGCTCCCTGATACGTGCCCTGGCAGTGGCGATGTCGTCCCAGGTGTCGCAGTCGAAGGACCCGACCGGGTCGGGGACGCGGGTGAGGTCGAGCCCGGCGGTCAGCCGGCGCAGCGGCAGCCCGACGAGGCCGCCTTGATCTGCGGTGAGCGCCGCCAGTTCGCGGCGCAGGGCGGCGGTACGGTACACCGCGACGAGCGGCTGGTCGCGGCCGTCCGCGTCGGTGAGCAGCGCTCCCTCGGCCGCGTCGGAGCGCAGGGTGGTCAGCAGCCGCCGTACGGTGCCCGCGGCGAGGAACGGCAGATCGGCGGAGAGGACGAGGACGTCCTCCGCGGTGGTGTGGCGCAGCCCCGCCTCGAGCGCGGCGACGGGGCCTCCGCCGGGCGGGTCCTCGCGCGCCCAGCGCACCGCGCGGGCGGTGCGGCGGGGGTCGGCGACGACGACGGTGGTCCGCGCGTCGGCGCAGGCGCCCAGCACCCGGTCCAGCAGCGCGCGCCCGCCCACCCGCACGCCCGGCTTGTCGGCGCCCCCGAGCCGACGGGCGCCGCCACCGGCGAGCACGACGGCGTCGTAGGCGGCACCGGCGGAGGCGTCATCGGCGGCGGCGTGTTCGACGATGGCGGCGGGCTCGTTCGAGGTCACCCCCCGAGTATGCGGTCCGTGCCGGGGATGCGTGCCCCCTGGATCACGAGGGAACGCATGGATCACCAGGGAACGCCCGGATCACGGGGAACGCGGAAGCCCGCCCGCGTTCACAGCGTGCGCAGCAGCACCGCCGGCTGCTCCACACAGTCCGCGACATAGCGCAGGAAGCCCCCGGCCGTGCCGCCGTCGCACACCCGATGGTCGAAGGTCAGCGAGAGCTGGACGACCTGGCGCACGGCAAGCTCGCCCTCGTGCACCCACGGCTTGGGGACGATCCGGCCGACGCCGAGCATGGCCGCCTCGGGGTGGTTGATGATCGGCGTGGAGCCGTCGACGCCGAACACTCCGTAGTTGTTCAGCGTGAAGGTGCCGCCGGTCAACTCCCCCGGGGTGAGGCGTCCTTCGCGGCCGGCCTCGGTGAGCCGGGCGAGCTCCGCGGTGAGCCCCTCCGCGTCCCGGGCGTGCGCGTCCCGGACGACGGGCACGAGGAGTCCCCGCCCGGTCTGGGCGGCGAAGCCGAGGTGGACGTGGTCGAACTGGACGACCTCCCGGGCCGCACTGTCGACGCTCGAATTGAGCTCGGGGAACCGGGCCAGGGCCGCGGTGCAGATACGGGCCAGCAGCGCGAGCAGGGAGATCTTCGGCCCGCCCGCCGCGTTCATGGCGGCCCGGGTGCGCATCAGCTCCGTCGCGTCCGCGTCCACCCAGCAGGTCGCGTCGGGAATCTCGCGCCGGCTGCGGGAGAGCTTGTCGGCGACGGCGCCGCGGACGCCCTTGAGGGGGATCCGGCGACTCCCGACGAGCGCGGAAGACGTGGCGGCGGGCTGTGTCGGTTGGGTGTGCTGGACGGGCCGGACCGGCTGAGCAGGCTGGGCGGGCTGAGCCGGCTGGGCGACACAGCTGTCGGCTGTGCCTGCCCGCAGCGCGTTCTCGACGTCCACGCGCAGGATCAGCCCGTCGCGTCCGGTGCCCGTGAGATCCCGGAGGTCCAGGCCGTTCTCGCGGGCGAGGCGACGGACGAGCGGGGAGATCACCGGGACGGGCCCACCGGCGGCCACCGAGGTCACCACCGCTGCCGCTGCCGCCGTTGCCGCCCTCGCCGCCGGACCCGCCGGACCCACCGGACCCACCGGATCCGCCGGTGCCGTCGGCCGCTGCACCCGACGCCTGCGCGCGGGCGCCTCCGCCGTGCCGTATCCGACCAACACGTTGCCCGAGCCGGAACCGGAACCGGAACGTGAGCCCGAGGCCGAGCCCTCGGTCGGGCCTGCGGGGCCTGCGGGGCCTGCGGGGCCCGCGGGGCCCGCGGTGCCTGCCGGGTCGGCCGGGCCGAGCGCGTCGCCGGAGGCGGGCGCGCCGACCGCGACCGTGATCAGCGGGGCGCCCACGGGCAGTTCCGAGCTCTCCTCGCCGAAGCGGGCGGTGACCACGCCGCCGTACGGGCAGGGCACCTCGACCATCGCCTTGGCCGTCTCGACCTCGACCACCGGCTGGTCCACGGCGACGACATCGCCGACCTGGACCAGCCAGCGCACGATCGTCGCCTCGGTGAGTCCCTCGCCGAGATCGGGCAGCTTGAACTCCAGCACCTGTGCCATCAGTTGTCGGCCTCCCACTGCAACCTCGCCACCGCGTCCAGGATCCGGTCGACGCCGGGCAGGTGGTGGCGCTCCAGCATCGGCGGCGGGTACGGGAGGTCGAACCCGGCGACGCGCAGCACCGGTGCCTCCAGGTGGTGGAAGCAGCGCTCCGTGACGCGGGCCGCGATCTCTCCGCCCGGACCGCCGAAGGAGCCCGACTCATGGACGACGACCGCCCGGCCGGTCCGCCGTACCGAGGCGCACACCGTGTCGTCGTCGAACGGCACCAGGGAGCGCAGGTCGACGACTTCGAGATCCCAGCCCTCGGCGCGCCCCGCCTCGGCGGCTTCGAGGCAGACCGGCACCGACGGCCCGTACGTGATCAGTGTGGCGCTCCTCCCCGGGCGGCGCACCACTGCGCGGCCTATCGGTTCAACGGTCTGCGGGTCCTCGGGGTTCCAGGAGTCCTTGGACCAGTACAGCCGCTTGGGTTCGAGGAAGACGACGGGGTCGTCGGAGGCGATGGCGGCGCGCAGCAGACCGTAGGCGTCGGCGACCGTGGCGGGCGCGACGACATGGAGGCCCGGGGTCGCCATGTAGTAGGCCTCGGACGAGTCGCTGTGGTGCTCGACGCCGCCGATGCCGCCGCCGTAGGGCACGCGGACGGTGATCGGCAGTGGCATCCGGCCGCGGGTGCGGTTGCGCATCCGGGCGACATGGCTGATGAGCTGCTCGAACGCCGGGTAGGCGAAGGCGTCGAACTGCATCTCGACGACCGGCCGCAGGCCGTACATGGCCATGCCGACGGCGGTGCCGAGGATGCCGGCCTCGGCGAGCGGGGTGTCGGTGCAGCGGGCCTCGCCGAACTCCTTCGCCAGTCCGTCGGTGACGCGGAAGACGCCGCCGAGGGTGCCGACGTCCTCGCCCAGGACGTGCACGGACGGGTCGGCGGCCATCGCGTCCCGCAGCGCGCGCGTGAGGGCCTGGGCCATGGTGGCGGGCTTGAGGGCGACGGTCGTCATCGGTGCGCGCCTTCCTGCTCCGCGTCGAGCTCCGCGCGCAGCAGCGCCCGCTGCTCGCGCAGTTGGGAGGTGGGTTCGGCGTACACGTGGGCGAACAGGTCCATGGGGTCGAGGGCCGGGTCCTGGTTCATCCGGGCGCGCAGGTCCGCGGCCATCGTTTCGGCGGCGTCCCGCGCGGATCTCTTCACGTCCTCGTCGAGCAGTCCGCGCGCGGTGAGTTCGCGCTCCAGCAGCTCGATCGGGTCGTGTTCGCGCCAGGTCTGCACCTCGGCGTCGCCGCGGTAGCGGCTGGCGTCGTCGGCGTTGGTGTGCGCCTCGATGCGGTAGGTGACCGCCTCGACGAGCGTCGGGCCGCCGCCCTCGCGCGCGCGGCGCACGGCGTCGGCCAGCACCTCGTGCACGGCGGCCGCGTCGTTGCCGTCGACCAGTCGGCCCGGCATGCCGTACCCGACGGCCTTGTGGGCCAGCGAGGGGGCGGCGGTCTGCTTGGCGAGCGGGACGGAGATCGCGAAGCCGTTGTTCTGCACGAAGAAGACCACCGGAGCCTGCCAGACGGCGGCGAAGTTCAGCGCCTCGTGGAAGTCGCCCTCGCTGGTGCCGCCGTCGCCGACCATGGCGAGCGCGACCACGTCGTCGCCCTTGAGGCGGGCGGCGTGCGCGAGGCCGACGGCGTGCGGGAGCTGGGTGGCGAGCGGGGTGCACAGGGGCGCGACCCGGTGCTCGTAGGGGTCGTAGCCGGTGTGCCGGTCGCCGCGCAGCAGGGTGAGGGCCTCGACGGGGTCCACGCCGCGTGCGACGACGGCGAGGGTGTCGCGGTAGCTGGGGAAGAGCCAGTCGCGCTCCTCCAGGACGAGCGCGGCGGCGATCTCGCACGCCTCCTGGCCGGTGCTGGAGGGGTAGACCGCGAGTCTGCCCTGCTTGGTGAGGGCGGTGGCCTGGACGTTGTAGCGGCGGCCGCGCACCAGCTGGGCGTAGAGCCGGTGCAGCAGCTCCGGGTCGGCCTGTGCGGCCGCGTCGGTGCCGAGGACGCGGTACGGCTCCGCGTCGGGCAGCAGCGGCGCGGGGTCGGTACGGGGCTGCCAGGCGGGTGGCGGCGTGGGGCGGTACGTGCCCCGCTGCTCCATGACCGTCATGACGGCACCTCCTCGTGGGAGCGGCTACGGGAGACGCGTCGGGCTGTGACGCGCCTCACCTACCGATTGTTCGGTCGTCGGCACATTTTGGCTACAGGCCCCCTCAGGCTGTGGACAAACGGTTCTCCACAGCCTGAGATGGACGCAGTACGTCCATGACGGGAAGGTGGGGGGACATGGCACCTGAACAAATGGCCGAAGGGCCGGAGCACGGTGCCCCGCTTCCCACGACCAGCCCGGAGCCGACCGGCCCACAGCCGACCAGCCCGCAGCCGAGCGGCCCGCAGCGGCCGGGCGGTCACGCACAGCCGGGCAGCGCGCCCCCGCCCCACAGTGCCCAGCCCTCGCCGCACAGCGCTCCGCTGTCGCCGCCGCGCCCGCTGGACGCCATCGATCAGGACATTCTGCAGATGCTCCAGGCGGACGGCCGGGCCTCGATACGGTCGGTCGCCGAACGCGTCCACGTCTCGCGCGCAAACGCTTACGCGCGGATCAACCGGCTCATCGAGGACGGCGTCATCCGCGGCTTCGGCGCCCGGGTCGACCACGAGCGCGCGGGCCAGGGCACGAGCGCGTACATCACGCTGAAGATCGTCCAGAACTCCTGGCGGACGGTGCGCGAGCAGCTCACGCAGCTGCCCGGCGCCTCCCACATCGCCCTCGTGGGCGGCGATTTCGACGTCCTGCTCCTGGTGCACACGCCCGACAACAGAGCGCTGCGCGAGGTCGTGCTGACCCGCCTCCAGGCGATCCCGGAGGTGCTCAGCACGCGCACGCTGCTCGTGTTCGAGGAGGAGGACCTGGAGCCGCAGGGCTGAGCCCCCGGGCCCTAGGAAGCCGCTTGGGGGGCCGTCCGCAGCCCCTCGAAGACCAGCCGCGCCACCGCGTCGGCCACCTCGCTCTCGACCATGCCCCGGCCGCCGGGCCGGTACCACTCGACGATCGAGTTGATCATCCCGAAGACCAGCCGCGTCGCGAGCCGCACCTCCACGTCTCCGCGTATGTCCCCGTCGGCGGCGGCCGCCTGCAGCAGCTCGGCGACCCGGTGGTCGAAGTCCCGGCGGCGCTCCAGCGCCCACCGCTCGGTGTCGGTGTTGCCGCGCACGCGCAGCAGCAGCGTGACGTAGGGCAGTTCGCCGATGAGCACCTCGACCATGCGCCGCACGACGTACTCCAGGCGCTGCGAGGCGCGCCCCACGCACGCGTGCTCCTCGTCGAGGATCCCGAAGAGGCCGTCCAGGGCCCGGCTGACGGCCCGCCGCAGCAGTTCCTCCTTGCCGGCGACATGGTGGTAGATCGACGACTTGGAGATGCCGGCGGCCTTGGAGAGGTGCTCCATGGAGGTGCCGTCGTAGCCGCGCTCGTTGAAGATCTGGACGGCGACCGAGAGCAGGGTCTCCGGGGTGTACGTGTCGCGCTTGGCGGTGGTCACGAGGCGCCCTCCCGCTTCTCGGTGGCATAGGAGTGCCGGTAGAGCGCGAGGGACGGCGCGTAGCGGCCGGAGGGGTCGCGGTCGTGCAGGTCGTCCAGGAGGGCACAGGCCCAGGTGCGCCCGAGCCTGCGGCTCCACTCGAAGGGGCCCAGGGGGTAGTTCACGCCCAGGCGCATCGCGGTGTCGACGTCCTCCTCGGTGGCGACGCCCTTGGCCACGGCGTCGTGCGCGAGGTCGACGATCCGCGCGACCGTACGGGCGACGATCATGCCCGGGACGTCGCCGATGACGCTGACGTCCTTGCCGAGCGCCTGGAACAGCCCGATCGCCTCGGACATCGTCTGGGTGGAGGTGTCCTGGGATGCGGACAGGGCGATGCGGGTGGCCTTGCGGTAGTCGAGGGCGAGGTCGAAGTAGACGACGTCCCGGAACTCCACGGAGGTCTGGCCGTCGGCGAGGGCGAGCTGCCCCCCGCCGGGCAGGACCAGGCGGGTGCCGTGGTCCTCTTCCTCCTCGCGGACCTGGACGCCCGCCTCACGGATCAGCGCGAGCAGCTCCGACGCGGGGCCCAGGTTGCCCTCGGCGACGACGTACGCGGGCCGCTGGGCCGGCTCCGCGGTGTGCGGCTCGGCGGGCTCGGCGTCGTCCCGGTGGTCGTACCAGCCCTGGCCGGACTTGCGGCCGAGGCGGCCCGACTCGACCAGGCGGCGCTGGGCCAGCGAGGGCGTGAACCGCACGTCCTGGAAGAAGGACCGCCATACGGAGTGCGTGACCGCCTCGTTGACGTCCTGTCCGATCAGGTCGGTCAGCTCGAAGGCGCCCATCCGGAAGCCGCCCGACTCGCGCAGGATCGCGTCGATGGTGGCCGGGTCGGCGCCCTGCGCCTCGTAGACGGCGAACGCCTCGGCGTAGAAGGGCCGCGCGATGCGGTTGACGATGAAGCCGGGGGTGTCGGCGCAGGCGACCGGCGTCTTCCCCCAAGAGCGGGCGGTCTCGTACGCGCGCGTGGCCGAGGTGACGTCGGTGGCGTACCCGGAGACGACCTCGACCAGCGGCAGCAGCGGCGCCGGGTTGAAGAAGTGCAGGCCGACGAACCGGCCCGGGTTGCGCAGGGCGCCCGCGACGGCGGTCACCGACAGGGACGAGGTGTTGGTGGCGAGCAGACAGTCCTCGCCGACCACGTCCTCCAGCTGCCGGAACAGCTCCTGCTTGACCGCCAGGTCCTCGACGACGGCCTCGACGACCAGGGAGCAGTCCGCGAGGTCGGCGAGGCGCTCCGCGGCCGTCAGGCGGGCCCGGGCCTCGTCCCGGTCGGTGGCGGCGAGGCGGTCCTTGGCGACGAGCCGGTCGAGCCGGGCGCCGATCGCGGCGGCCGCCTCACGGGCGCGACCGGGGACGGCGTCGTAGAGCCGCACGGGGTGGCCCGCTACCAGCGCGACCTGGGCGATGCCCTGGCCCATGGTGCCGGTGCCGACGACGGCCACGGGGCTGTTGAGGTCGTTTGCTGTCATGTGCGCGATCCTCCCGCACGGGGTTCTCCACAGATGCGGCAGGCCCCCTTGTCCCGACCGATCGTTCGGTTACTCTAACTCTGACTGGTGGTGCATGCCCAGGTTTCCACCAGGTCATGGGCTCGAAGAAGAGTTCTCACGACGAGGAGTTGGTCCCGCATGGCCGCCGAACTGTCCGTGCCCGCCCTGATCGCCCAGCACCGGCCCACCCTCGACCAGGCCCTGGAAGCGATCCGCACCCGCGCGTACTGGTCCCCGCACCCCGAACACCCCAAGGCCTACGGGGAGAACGGCAGCCTGGATGCGGCGGCGGGCAAGGCCGCCTTCGACGCCGTCCTGAACACCCGGCTCGACCTCGGCCAGCCCGGCACCGACGACTGGGTGGGCGGCGAGGTCTCGCCCTACGGCGTCGAGCTGGGCGTCACGTACCCGCACGCGGACGTGGACACCCTGCTGCCCGCGATGGCGGCCGGACAGCGCGCCTGGCGGGACGCGGGCGCGGAGACCCGCGCGGTGGTCTGCGTGGAGATCCTCAAGCGGATCAGCGACCGGACCCACGAGTTCGCGCACGCGGTCATGCACACCTCCGGCCAGGCCTTCATGATGGCGTTCCAGGCGGGCGGCCCGCACGCACAGGACCGCGGCCTGGAGGCGGTGGCGTACGCGTACGCGGAGCAGGTGCGCACACCCGGCACGGCGGAGTGGACCAAGCCCCAGGGCAAGCGCGACCCGCTGGCACTGACCAAAACCTTCACGCCGGTCCCGCGCGGCACGGCGCTGGTCATCGGCTGCAACACCTTCCCCACGTGGAACGGCTACCCGGGCCTGTTCGCCTCCCTCGCCACCGGCAACGCGGTCCTGGTCAAGCCCCACCCGCGCGCGGTGCTGCCGCTCGCGCTGACCGTGGGCGTCGCGCGCGAGGTGCTCGGCGCGGCCGGCTTCGACCCGAACCTGGTGGCCCTGGCCGCCGAGCGGCCCGGCGAGGGCATCGCCAAGACGCTGGCCACCCGCCCCGAGATCAGGATCGTCGACTACACCGGGTCGACCGCCTTCGGCGACTGGCTGGAGGCCAACGCCCGCCAGGCGCAGGTCTACACCGAGAAGGCCGGCGTCAACACGGTGATCGTGGACTCCACCGCGAACTACAAGGGCATGCTCGCCAACCTGGCGTTCTCGCTGTCCCTGTACAGCGGCCAGATGTGCACCACCCCGCAGAACCTGCTGATCCCCCGCGCGGGCATCCGCACCGACGAGGGCCTCAAGAGCTTCGACGAGGTCGTCGCCGACCTGGCCCGCTCGGTCGACGGCCTCCTCGGCGACGACACGCGCGCGAACGCGCTGCTCGGCGCGATCGTCAACCCGGACGTCAAGGCCCGCCTGGAGGCCGCGGCGGGCCTCGGCGAGGTCGCCCTCGCCTCCCGCGAGGTGAGCAACCCGGAGTTCCCGGACGCGATCGTGCGCACCCCGGTCATCGTCAAGCTGGACGGCGCGAAGCCGGACGACGAGGCCGCCTACATGAGCGAGTGCTTCGGCCCGGTCTCCTTCGCCGTCGCGGTCGACTCGGCGGCCGACGCGGTCGCCCTGCTGCGGCGCACGGTGCGCGAGAAGGGCGCGATGACGGTCGGCGCGTACACCACCGACGAGGAGGTCGGGCAGGCGATCCAGGAGGTCTGTCTGGAGGAGTCCGCGCAGCTGTCCCTCAACCTCACCGGCGGGGTGTACGTCAACCAGACGGCCGCGTTCTCCGACTTCCACGGCTCGGGCGGCAACCCGGCGGCCAACGCGGCCCTCACCGACGGCGCGTTCGTCGCGAACCGCTTCCGCGTGGTGGAGGTCCGCCGGGAGGCGTAGGCACAGGCGCTACGCGGGTGCGCCCCCGGTGGCGCTCCAGTGGTACAGCGTCATGGCCACACTGGTCGCGAGGTTGTAGCTGGAGACCTGGGGGCGCATCGGCAGCGCGAGGAGATGGTCGGCACGCGCGCGTAGCCCGGCGGAGAGCCCGCTGCGCTCCGAGCCGAACGCGAGGAGGGCGTCGTCCGGGAGCTTGACGCCCCGGATGTCGTCGCCCTCCGGGTCGAGGGCGAACAGCGGGCCGGGCGGCAGTTCGTCGACCGTCAGCCGCTCCACGGCGGTCGCGAAGTGCAGCCCCGCCCCGCCGCGCACGACGGTCGGATGCCAGGGGTCGAGCGTGCCGGTCGTGACCACCCCGGTCGCCCCGAAGCCCGCCGCGAGCCGGATCACGGCCCCCGCGTTGCCCAGGTTGCGCGGGTCGTCGAGGACGACGACGGGAGTGGCCCGGGGCAGGTGCCCGAGCCGCTCCAGGTTGGCCGCGCGGGAGGGCCGTACGGCCAGCGCGGCGACGCCGGTGGGATGCGGGCGCGGCACCAGGGACGCGTACGTCGCCTCCGGGACCTCCGTCACCAGCCCGTGCAGCGACTCGCGTACGTCGGGGGCGAGTTCGTCGGCGAGGGCGAGCGTCGCCCGCCGGTCGACGGCGACCGCGACCAGGACGTCGGCCCCGAAGCGCACGGCGTGCTTGAGGGCGTGGAAGCCGTCGAGCAGGACGGCGTCGTCGGCGTACCGACGCCACCGGCCGAGCGGATCGAGCGCGTGGAGCCCGTCGAGCCCGTCGGACGGATCGGGCCGCACGGGCCGCTCGGGCTCGGAACCGGCGGTCGCGGGGTCGGTCATGCGGTGAACCCTACGCGGGTCGGCTCGG
Source organism: Streptomyces sp. NPDC001858 (assembly GCF_053594615.1). NCBI lineage: Bacteria > Bacillati > Actinomycetota > Actinomycetes > Kitasatosporales > Streptomycetaceae > Streptomyces > Streptomyces sp. NPDC001858. Next base: position 20,668 of record NZ_JBSFEV010000021.1, on the reverse strand, counting down.
GCGCCTTCTCGCCCGGCGGCGGCCCCGCCGCGGCCGGGCGCCCGCCGCCGCGGAGCAGCCGTCCACGCGCGCGCGTGGCCCAGCCGCCCAGCCGGTGCAGGAACGGGGTCGGCAGGAAGACGGCGTCCGTCGCGATCATCGCCAGCGAGAAGAACGGCAGTCCGAGGACCACGGCGATCACCGCGTGCTCGGCCATCATCAGGGCCAGCAGAACGTTCTTGAGCCGCCGGTTGAACAGGGTGAACGGGAACGCGACCTGCACGATGACGGTCCCGTAGGTCGCGAGCAGCACCATCGTGCCGCTGGCGGCCAGCAGGTCGGCGAGGGCGGGCCAGGGCGAGAAGTAGTCCAGGTGCAGCGGGTAGTAGACGGCGGTGCCGTCCTGCCAGCGCGAGCCCTGGATCTTGTACCAGCCGGCCGTCGCGTAGATCAGACAGGCCTCGACCATGATCACGACCAGGGCGCCGTTGTGCAGGATGTTGCCGATCACCTCGAACAGGATCCGGGGCTCCGGCGACTTCCCGAGCCGTCCGACGGCCCACCACAGGCCCTGCACGACCCAGGCCGCCCACAGCAGCACGGGAATGGTGGCCTCGCTGTGGAAACGGCCCGCCACGGTCACCGTCACCAGCACGAACCCGGATGCGGCCCACAGCACGGGACCGACCCGGTCCGTTATCCGCTCGCCACGCGCGCGTGCCTCCCGCTCCCGCCGTGCCCGCCGCGCGTCCAGCGACCACACCTGACCGCAGCGCATGAACACCAGGTAGATCGACGTCAGGTGCACGACGTTGTCGCCGCCGTCGCCCATGAAGACGCTGCGGTTCTGCAGCGAGAGCACGCCGACCATGAACAGCACCGACATCGTGCGCGTGCGCCAGCCGAGCAGCAGCGCCACGCCGGCGAGCAGTCCGAGCGCGTAGACGGTCTGGAACCAGGCCTGTCCGTCCGACCACATCAGGGCCGTGAACGCCCCGTTGGTGTCGATCAGCTGCCGGGCCAGCTCCCAGTCCCAGGGGCTGTCGGGGCCGTACAGCTCCTGGCGGTGGGGGAACTCGCGCAGCAGGAACAGCAGCCAAGTAGCGCTGAAGCCGATCCGGACGACGGCGCTCTGGTACGGCGCGAGCGCCGACCCGGTGACACGGGCGATGGCGGCGGACACCGTCAGGGAGAACCGGTTCACCTCGCGCCTCCCTCGGCCTCGCCGGCCTCACCGGTCTCACCGGTGTCACCGGTCGGCACCGACCACCAGGACAGCTCGCGGTACACCGGGCTCATCGACACCTTCTCGGTGCTCCACTTCGGCGGGGTCACATTGGTGGTCTGCGAGCGGATCTGGATCCGCTCGACGACGCCGTCGTCGCCGGCCACGCCGCCCCGCTCCAGCCGCATCACCACGATGTGGCGCAGATACGTCTCGGACAGAGCGCCGCGAAGGCCGACGGCACGGTTCTCGTTGTTGTGCGTGGCGGTGAAGAAGTCCCAGGCACGACGCAGCTCGTTCTGCTGCGTGTGGCTCGGCAGCAGATTGCCGTCGATGGCCCGGCCGTCCTGCGCGGACAGGTCGAACCAGCCGGTGGTCCGCGACCCGCCGTCCACGGTGCGGACCTGTGCGCGGACCTGGACGGCGATGTTCTGCTGCAACGGGTTCGGCGCGAACAGCTTCCAGTTCTGTTCGAACTCCGGGTACACCCAGTCGTCGATCGCCCCGCCGTGCGCCTTGGTGACCGTGTTCTGCGGTGCGACGTGCAGAAACACCATCCCCACATGCACACAGACGGCTACGGCGACGACGGCGAGGGCCAGCGCGGCGCCGATCTGATAGCGCGGGGAGAGCGCGGCCACACCGGTCCGGGGCTCGGTGTGGTGAGGATCGGCCGCGAGGACGGGAGCGGCGGGCTCTGCACGGGGGCCCTCGGGACCATCGGAACCGTCGGCAGCGTCGGCGGCCATGGCGGCGACGACGCCGTCGGCCCGCGAACCGGGTTCGGAGCTCGGGAGCTCCGCCCGGGGCCGGGGAACGACGTCGCCGGCAAGGACGTCCGCCTGGGACGGCGTCTGCGCCGTGGCCTTCGCCCCTGTCTCCGCCCCTGTCTCCGCCCCCGCCGCCGCCTCGCCCGCTACCTCTGTCTCCGCCTCCCCTGACGTGTTGCGCCCCCGTGGAGCGCCAGAGCCTCCGTCGTACGCGTCCATTCCGCCCCGTTCCCCGATCCCGGTCGTCTTCGCGCTGCGTCGCGCAATCGCGAACGGTACTCAGCCTCACCCGTTCGGCGCAGCCCTCCCCCCGCTTCGTCCCGGGACGGGCCGGGGCCCGGGCGGTTGTCCACAGGGACGCCCGCAGGTTATCCACAGCGGTTGACACCTTACGACGGCCGTCCCACCATGGAATCGGACGGACCGAACGATCGGTCGGGAGATGGCTCCGGGAGAGCCGTGGCCGAGGCATCCAGCCGAGGCCCGAGGTCAAGGGGGACCGCATGGCGACAGCAGCCGCGCACCAGACGGCCCGCACACAGGGGCACAGCGCACAGGGCGGCGGTGTCGAAGGCGACGCCGCGTACGAGCGTGACTTCGACGCCACCGTGGCCGCGGACGAGCGCATCGAGCCACGCGACTGGATGCCCGACGCCTACCGCGCGACGCTGGTGCGCCAGATCGCCCAGCACGCCCACTCCGAGATCATCGGCATGCAGCCGGAGGCCAACTGGATCACCCGCGCCCCCTCCCTGCGCCGCAAGGCCATCCTGATGGCGAAGGTCCAGGACGAAGCGGGGCACGGGCTCTACCTGTACAGCGCGGCCGAAACCCTCGGCACCGGCCGCGACGAACTGCTCGACAAGCTCCACACCGGCCGCCAGAAGTACTCCTCGATCTTCAACTACCCCACGCTGACCTGGGCGGACGTCGGCGCGATCGGCTGGCTGGTGGACGGCGCGGCGATCACCAACCAGGTCCCCCTGTGCCGCTGCTCCTACGGCCCGTACGCGCGCGCGATGGTCCGCATCTGCAAGGAGGAGTCCTTCCACCAGCGCCAGGGGTACGAGCTGCTGCTGTCCCTCAGCCGCGGCACCCCGGAGCAGCACGCGATGGCGCAGGACGCGGTGGACCGCTGGTGGTGGCCCTCGCTCATGATGTTCGGCCCGCCCGACGACGAGTCCGCGCACTCCGCGCAGTCGATGGCCTGGAAGATCAAGCGCCACTCGAACGACGAACTGCGCCGGCGCTTCGTCGACATCTGCGTCCCCCAGGCGGAGTCCCTCGGCCTGACGCTCCCCGACCCCGAGCTGAAGTGGAACGAGGAGAGCGGGCACCACGACTTCGGCCCGATCGACTGGACCGAGTTCAAGCAGGTCCTCAAGGGCAACGGCCCCTGCAACGAGGAACGGATAACCCAGCGCAGGCGCGCACACGACGAAGGCTCGTGGGTCCGGGAGGCGGCCGCGGCCTACGCGGACAAACACAGCGGCGAGACAGGAGCGACACGAGCATGACGAACACCGACTGGCCCCTGTGGGAGGTCTTCGTGCGCTCCCGGCGCGGCCTCTCCCACACCCACGCCGGCAGTCTGCACGCGCCGGACGCCGAGTTCGCCCTGCGCAACGCGCGCGACCTGTACACCCGCCGCGGCGAGGGCGTCTCGATCTGGGTCGTGCCGTCCTCTGCGATCACGGCCTCCTCGCCCGACGAGAAGGACCCGTTCTTCGAGCCGTCCGCCGACAAGCCGTACCGGCACCCGACGTTCTACGAGATCCCGGAGGGGGTGAAGCACCTGTGAAGCCGCCCGCGACCACGACGACCACCGCCACCGCCACTGCCACTGCCACTGCCACGACGGCCGTCACGACGGCCGCCCTCGCCCTGGGCGACGACGCCCTCGTGCTCTCCCACCGCCTGGGGGAGTGGATGGGCCACGCGCCCGTGCTGGAGGAGGAGGTCGCCCTCGCCAACATCGCCCTCGATCTGCTGGGCCAGGCCCGGATCCTGCTGTCGATGGCCGGCGACGAGGACGAACTCGCGTACCTGCGCGAGGAACGCGCCTTCCGCAACGTCCAGTTGGTCGAACAGCCCAACGGCGACTTCGCCCACACCATCGCCCGCCAGCTGTACTTCTCCACCTACCAGCACCTCCTGTACGACCGACTGGCGACCGCGGAGGGCCCGTTCACGGGGCTCGCGGCGAAGGCCGTCAAGGAGGTCGCCTACCACCGCGACCACGCCGAGCAGTGGACACTGCGGCTCGGCGACGGCACCGAGGTCAGCCACGAGCGGATGCAGCGGGCCTGCACCGCACTGTGGCGGTTCACCGGAGAGCTGTTCCGCCCGGTGGACGGCCTCGACCTCGACCGGGCCGCCCTGGAGGCAGCCTGGCTGGAATCGGTGGGGCACGTACTGGGGCGGGCCGGCCTGACCGTGCCCGAGGGATCCCGCACCGGGGCCTGGCAGGCCGGCGCGGGCCGTGAGTGCCTGCACACCGAGTCGTTCGGCCGGATGCTCGCCGAGATGCAGCACCTGCACCGCAGCCACCCGGGGGCGTCATGGTGACCGCCACCGCCCTGGAGGCGGAGCTGCTGGAGATCGCCGGCGCGGTCCCCGACCCCGAGCTGCCGGTGCTCACCCTCCAGGAGCTGGGCGTGGTGCGGGCCGTGCGCGTGCTCGGGACACAGGCCGTGGAGGTCGAGCTGACCCCGACGTACACCGGCTGTCCGGCGGTGGAGGCGATGTCCGTGGACATCGAGCGCGCGCTGCACGCGCACGGGATACGCGAGGTGACAGTACGCCGGGTACTGTCCCCCGCCTGGTCGACCGACGACATCACGGACGAAGGACGCCGCAAGCTCCACCGGTTCGGCATCGCCCCGCCCCGGACGGTACGGGACACCGGCCCCGTCGCCCTGGCCCTCGGCCCGACCAGAACCCTCGCCCCGGAACCGGGCCCGACCCGCACCCCCGCCCCGGAACCCGACCCGGTGCGCTGCCCGCACTGCGGCTCCGCCGACACCGAGCTGCTCAGCCGCTTCTCCTCCACCGCCTGCAAGGCGCTGCGGCGCTGCCTGGCCTGCCGTGAACCCTTCGACCACTTCAAGGAGTTGTGATGGCCCGCTTCCACCCGCTCCAGGTGGCCGCGGCGGACCGGCTCACCGACGACTCCGTCGCCCTCACCCTCACGGTCCCCGAAGGACTGCGCGAGGAGTACCGGCACGCGCCCGGACAGCACCTCGCACTGCGCCGCGTGGCCGACGGGACCGAGGTCCGGCGGACGTACTCGATCTGCTCGCCCGCCCCCGACCCGGCCGGAGAGGGACCCCGCACGCTCCGGGTGGGCGTCCGGCTGGTCGACGGCGGAGCCTTCTCGACCTACGCCCTCAAGGAGATCGACGTCGGCGACGAGCTGGAGGTGATGACCCCGGCCGGCCGCTTCACCCTCGACCCCGCGCCCGGGCTGTACGCGGCGATCGTCGGCGGCAGCGGCATCACCCCGGTGCTGTCGATCGTCGCCACGCTGCTGGCCCGCGAGCCCGCCGCCCGGTTCTGCCTCATACGCAGCGACCGGACGGCCGCCTCGACGATGTTCCTGGAGGAGGTCGCCGACCTCAAGGACCGGTATCCCGAGCGGCTGCAGCTGGTCACCGTGCTCTCCCGCGAGGAGCAGCAGGCGGGCCTGCCGTCGGGCCGGCTGGACCGGGAGCGGCTGACCGCTCTGCTGCCCTCGCTGCTCCCGGTGGAGAGGGTGGCGGGCTGGTTCCTGTGCGGCCCCTTCGGGCTGGTGCAGGGCGCGGAGCAGGCACTGCGCGGGCTCGGGGTCGCGCGCTCCCGGATCCACGAGGAGATCTTCCACGTGGACGACGCGCCCGCGCCGGCACGCACCGCGGCCCCCGCCCACAGCACCGTGACCGCCCGGCTCGACGGCCGCGGCGGCAGCTGGCCCGTGCGGGACGGGGAGTCGGTCCTGGAGACGGTGCTGCGCAACCGGCCCGACGCGCCCTACGCCTGCAAGGGCGGGGTCTGCGGGACCTGCCGGGCCTTCCTGGTCTCCGGCGAGGTCCGCATGGACCGCAACTTCGCGCTGGAGCCGGAGGAGACGGACTCCGGATACGTACTGGCCTGCCAGTCGCACCCGCTGACGGAGGCGGTGGAGGTGGACTTCGACCGGTGAGGCGACAGGTTGAGGGTGCATCGGGCGGGCGGTGAGGAGTGACCGCCCGGTTCCCTTCTTCTAGAACCTGTTCTATCTTGACGCTCCGTCAGATCAGCTGACCCGTCGGGAGGACAGGCCGTGGACTTCACCTTCACCGAGGAGCAGCAGGCCGCGGCCGAAGCGGCGCGGGGGGTGTTCGCCGGGGTCGCCCCCGACGGCGTGCCGAGCCCCGCGCTCACCAGAGGCGGCGCCGTGGCCGACGACTTCGACCGGGCGCTGTGGGCCAGGCTCGCCGCCGCGGACCTGCTGAGCCTGCTGCTCGACGAGGAGTTCGGCGGCGCCGGGCTCGACGCGGTCGGGCTCTGTCTGGTGCTGCGCGAATCGGCGAAGGTGCTGGCGCGGGTGCCGTTGCTGGAGAACAGCGCGGCCGCGGCCGCCGTACAGGCGTACGGGAGCCCGGAGTTGAAGTCGGCACTGCTCGCGCGGTCCGGGCGGGGCGAGACCGTCCTGACCGTCGCCGCCAACGGCCGCACCGGCCACGACCCGGCCGAACTCGCCGTGACCGCCCGGCAGGACGGCACCGGCGACGGCGACGGCGACGAGTGGGTGCTGGACGGCGTGCAGACGGCGGTGTCGTGGGCGTACGAGGCCGACTTCGTCGTCGTCCCGGCACGCACCGGGGACGACCGGAGCGTTCTCGCCGTCGTGCCCCGCGAGCACGAGGGAGTCGTGCTCGCCGAGCAGATCTCCACGACCGGCGAACGGCTCGGCGAACTGCGCCTCGAATCGGCGCGCATCGCCGCCCCGAACGTCATCACCGCCGACGGCGCCTGGGAATGGCTGCGCGCCCTGCTCACCACGGGGACCTGCGCGCTCGCGCTCGGTCTGGGCGAGCGCGTGCTGGGCATGACCAGCGACTACGCCGGCAAGCGGGAGCAGTTCGGGCACCCGATCGCCACGTTCCAGGCCGTCGCCGTGCAGGCCGCCGACCGCTACATCGACCTGCGCGCGATGGAGGTCACCCTGTGGCAGGCCGCCTGGCGGATCGCCTCCGGCGCCCCGGGCGCGCTGCCAACCTCCGGTGACGTGGCCGTGGCCAAGATCTGGGCCTCCGAGGGCGTACGGCGGACCGTGCAGACCGCCCAGCATCTGCACGGAGGCTTCGGCGCCGACGTCGACTACCCGCTGCACCGGTACCACGCCTGGGCCAAGCACCTCGAACTGTCGCTGGGCCCGGCCGCCGCGCACGAGGAGGCCCTGGGCGACCTGCTGGCCGCCCATCACCTCGGCTGACCCGCACCGGCACAGGCCGTCGGCAAGACCCCGGGCTCGGGGGCCCGGGCTTACAGCACGAAGCCCGGCTTGCCCTCGGCCGTGACGACCGGGCGGCCCGCGGCCGCCCAGATCTGCATACCGCCGTCGACGTTCACGGCGTCGATGCCCTGCTGCACGAGGTACATCGTGACCTGGGCGGACCGACCGCCGGACCGGCAGATCACATGGACCCGTCCGTCCTGCGGAGCCGCCTCGGTCAGCTCGCCGTAGCGTCCGACGAACTCGCTGATGGGGATGTGCAGGGCCCCTTCGGCGTGACCCGCCTGCCACTCGTCGTCCTCGCGGACGTCCAGCAGGAAGTCGCCGTCCTTGAGGTCCGCGACCTCGACCGTGGGCACACCAGCTCCAAAACTCATGCCCCGACGCTACCCGACAGCACGTACCGGACGACGGGGCCGGCCACCGGGCCGGCCCGCCGGGCCACGGACCGGCCCGCTAACCCACCAGCTCGGCCAGCTCCGCCTCGCGTGCGGCGACGTCGGCGAGAAGCTTGTCGGCGATCTCGTCCAGGAGGTTGTCGGGGTCGTCCTGGGCCATCCGGAGCATCGAGCCGATCGCGCTGTCCTCCAGCTCCCGGGCGACCAGCGCCAGCATCTCCTTGCGCTCGGCGAGCCACTCCAGGCGGGCGTAGAGCTCCTCGCTGGGGCTCGGGGCGCGCTCCGCGGGCACCGGACCGGCCGCCCACTCCTCGGCCAGCTCGCGCAGCAGAACCTCGTCGCCCCGCGCGTAGGCCGCGTTGACGCGGGTGATGAACTCCTCGCGCCGGGCCCGCTCGGCGTTCTCCTGAGCCAGGTCGGGGTGGGCCTTGCGGGCCAGCTCGCGGTACAGCTTGCGGGCCTCCTCGCTGGGCCGCACCCGCTGCGGAGGCTGGACGGTCTGGTCCGTGAGCATCGCGGCGGCCTCCGGGAACAGCCCTTCGCCGTCCATCCAGCCGTGGAACAGCTCCTCGACCCCGGGCATCGGCAGCACCCGGGCCCGCGCCTCGGCGGCCTTGCGCACATCCTCGGGGTCACCGGTGCGGGCGGCCTTGGCCTCGGCGATCTGCGCGTCCAGTTCGTCGAGCCGGGCGTACATCGGACCGAGTTTCTGGTGGTGGAGCCGCGAGAAGTTCTCGACCTCGACGCGGAAGGTCTCCACCGCGATCTCGAACTCGATCAACGCCTGCTCGGCGGCCCGCACGGCCTGCTCCAGCCGCGCCTCGGGCCGGGGCTGCTCAGCTTCGGGGGTCGTCACCCGACCAGCCTAGGCCAACGATCCCCCCGCCACGTCGACCCACCCTCCACAGCAGCCCCGGCCCCTCACCCGATACGCCTCGGATCCCCCCTCAGAGCCGCGTCGGACGCGCCTCGGATTCCGCCTCACACCCCGGTCTCCGCGGCGATCCGTCCCGCCCGTACCGCGGCGACCAGGTCCGTGTGGTCCGCCTCGGTGCGGTCGGCGTAGGCGACGGCGAACGCGGCGATCGCGTCGTCGAGTTCCTCGTTCTTGCCGCAGTAGCCGGCGACGAAGCGGGGGTCGGCGCTGTGGGAGTGGGCGCGGGCCAGCAGCGCGCCCGTCATACGGCCGTAGTCGTCGATCTGGTCGGCCGCGAGCTCCGCCGGGTCGACGCTGCCCTTGCGGTTGCGGAACTGCCGTACCTGGAAGGGGCGTCCGTCGACGGTGGTCCAGCCCAGCAGTATGTCGCTGACGACCTGCATGCGCTTCTGGCCGAGGACCACCCGGCGGCCCTCGTGGTCCACCTCCGGCGCCGCGAAACCGGCGGTCAGCAGATGCGGGACGAGGGCCGAGGCGCGGGCCTCCTTCACCTGGAGGATCAGCGACTCGCCCCGGTGGTCGAGCAGCAGCACCACATACGACCGCGCCCCGACACTGCCCGTGCCGACGATGCGGAAGGCGACGTCGTGCACCGCGTGGCGGGCCAGCAGCGGGAGGCGGTCCTCGGACAGGGTCGTCAGGTACTGCTCCAGGGACGCGGCCACCAGCGCGGCCTCGGCGTCCGGGACCCGGCGCAGCACGGGCGGCGCGTCGACGAAGCGGCGGCCGCCGTTCTCCGTCGGCTCGGTCGACTTCGCCGCGAACCGTCCGCTGGTGTTGGCCCGCGCCTTCTCCGAGACCCGTTCCAGGGTGCCCAGCAGGTCGTGGGCGTCGGTGTGGGAGACCAGCTCCTCGTCGGCGATGGCGTTCCACGCGTCCAGCACCGGAAGTCTGGCCAGCAGCCGCATGGTGCGCCGGTAGGAGCCGGCCGCGCCGTGCGCCGCCCTGCGGCAGGTGTCCTCGTCCGCGCCGGCCTCCCGGCCCGCGAGCACCAGGGAGGCGGCGAGGCGCTTGAGGTCCCACTCCCAGGGGCCGTCGACCGTCTCGTCGAAGTCGTTCAGGTCGATGACCAGTCCGCCTCGGGCGTCGCCGTAGAGGCCGAAGTTGGCCGCGTGGGCGTCGCCGCAGATCTGGGCGCGGATCCCGGTCATGGGCGTGCGGGCCAGGTCGTACCCCATGAGCCCGGCCGAGCCGCGCAGGAACGCGAACGGCGTGGCCGCCATCCGGCCGACCCTTATCGGCGCCAGCTCCGCGATGCGGCCCCGGTTGGACTCCTCGACCACCGTCACCGCGTCCGGCCGCGAGGCGTCCAGTTCGAGCGCGGCGTGCGCCGCACGCGGCACCCGGCCCCGCAGCGCCCTGCCGGCCTCCTTCGGCGCCCCGAGCACAGCCCCCGCACCGGCGGCCCCAGCGCCCGCACCCTCACCCGCGCCGAAGCCCGACCGCTCGCCCGACCGCTCGACGGGCCACTCCGCGAACCCAGGCACCCGGGGAAGCCTGCGCGCTCCACCCGCCTCGGCCCCTGTCCCTGCCACACCGGCCTCGGTCACCACGACCGCCTCCCCCGCACACGTCCGTCCGTCGGCTCGGCGAGCCGATCATCAACTCGTGCCGACCGTACCGCCGCCGAGCGGGCCCCGTCAGACCCTGTGGACGGCATGTTTCACGTGAAACAGGCCCTCGCCCTCACCACACGCACGGCAGCTCCACAGTGATCGCGGTCGGCCCCCCGACCGGACTACTCACGCTCACCGCACCGTCCAACGCGGCGACCCGTCGCCGGATCCCCAGCAGGCCGGACCCTTCACCCTCGTCCGCGCCGCCGAGACCCTCGTCCCGCACCACCGCCCGCAGCCCGTTCCGCAGCCGCACCAGCTCGACGTCGGCCCGCGGTGAACCGCTGTGCTTGGCCACGTTGGTGAGCGCCTCCGCCACCGCGAAATAGGCGGCCGCCTCCACAGCCGCGGGCGCCCGATGCCCACCGGCGGCGCCCCCGTCTTCGAGTCCCTCCACCCGAACCGTCACCTCCAGCCCGCTGCCGGCGGCCAGCGCCCGGACGGCGCCCGTGAGTCCGCGGTCGGTGAGGATCGGCGGATGGATGCCCCGCACGACATGCCGTAGCTCGGTCAGCGCCTGTTCGGCCTGGTCCTGCGCGTCCGCCATGAGGGTGCGCGCGGCGTCCGGGTCACGGTCGAAAGCCCGCTGGGCGAGCCCGATCCGCATGGACAGGGCGACCAGACGGGCCTGGGCGCCATCGTGCAGATCGCGTTCGATGCGGCGCAGTTCGGCGCCGTGCGCGGCGATCGCGTCGGCGCGGGTCTCGGTCAGCGCCCGGACCCGGGCGGCGAGCCGCGCCTTCGGGGACGGCCGGAGCAGGGCCCCCGACCAGCGGGCTTCGAGATCGGCGAGCCGGACGACGAGCGGCAGGACGACCGCGTCCCGGCGCAGCAGCCCGCACCGCACCCCGTCGACGACCAGCGCCGCAGGCCACAGCGGCAGCGCGAGCAGCACCAGCCAGCCGTAGACGTAGTGGGCGACCATCCACCGCAGATCGGCGAGGGTGCCGGGGTCGCGGACGGCCGTCCGGACGCGCTCGCGCAGCGATCCGGTGAGCGGCTCGTACGCCTCGGGGATCTCGCGGCCCGTCCAGCCCGCGACCTGATGGCGCTTGGCCCCGGCGATCCGGCGGATCAGCAGCACCGCCTCGGGCAGCAGCCACGCGCCGACGACGGTGAGCGTGCCGATGGCCGCGATGAGCAGCACGGTGACGAACAGATACGTGCCGAAGGTCATCACCGCGGCGAGGGCCAGCCGGCCCGTCGCCCGTCCCGCCTGCCGGATCATCGTCGTCGGCCGGATCGTTTGCGCCATGCACCCCACGCTAGGTCGCGCCCCGCCCGAACGCGGTGTAGCCCGCTACACCACCGGTCACGGCACCGTTCGCCGCACGCGCCGCCACCGGCCGCGACCCTGAGATGTTCCTCACAAGCTGTGATCAACCATGGCCTGTACTCGCCTGTACTCGGCGACTGTCTGTCAGACCGGAGAAATGTCTGTCAGACCGGAGAAACGCGGAAGCCCCTCAGGTCCGAGGACCTGAGGGGCTTCCGGCTGGTGCGCGAGGGGGGAGTTGAACCCCCACGCCCTTGCGGGCACTGGAACCTGAATCCAGCGCGTCTGCCTATTCCGCCACCCGCGCATTGGGTGTGTCTTCCGGCTTGTTGGCCTTGCGGCCCTGCGCCTTCCGACACGCAGAACATTAGCACGCGGTCCAGGGTGCGTTCACATCCCTTGTTCGGGGGCAGGGAGCAGGTGGGAGGCCTTCGGCAACCTTCTTCGGTCTCGGCGATGACTGGTTCACGTATCAACCTCGTACTAGAGGCGGCCGTCTCCCCAGGAGCCGGACAAGGACCACAGTCAGGTGCGGGACACTGGTCCACGGCCGCCTCTACGATCCTGGGCAGAAGCACATGCGCAAGAGGGCGTCGACATCCGTCGGCGGGGCCGACAGGGGGAACCAGCCGATTCCCCGGCGCGTGGATACGATCAGTAAGCAGTACCAGGTAAGCAGCACGGCACGGGACGGCAGCCACTACGGAGGAGGTGCCCCATGGGAGTCCTGAAGAAATTCGAGCAGCGTCTCGAGGGTCTGGTCAACGGCACCTTCGCCAAGGTCTTCAAGTCCGAGGTCCAGCCCGTGGAGATCGCCGGTGCGCTCCAGCGCGAGTGCGACAACAACGCCACGATCTGGAACCGTGACCGCACGGTCGTCCCCAACGACTTCATCGTGGAGCTGAGCACGCCGGACTTCGAGCGGCTCAGCCCCTACTCCGGCCAGCTCGGCGACGAGCTCGCGGGCATGGTGCGCGACTACGCCAAGCAGCAGCGCTACACCTTCATGGGACCGATCAAGGTCAACCTGGAGAAGGCGGACGACCTCGACACCGGCCTGTACCGGGTGCGCAGCCGTACGCTCGCCTCCACCAGCAGCCAGGCGCCGGAGCAGGCGCCCGCCGCCGGCGGCCGACAGCGGCCCGCCGGACCCGGCGGGCCAGCCGCGCCGCCGCCCATGCCTGCCGGACCGCCGCCCGGCGGCGCCCCCGGCGCCCGTCCCGGCGGCTACGGCTACCCGCCCGCGGCCGGCGGTGGTCTGGCCGGGGCTCCGCAGCCCGGGTCGCGCACCCGCCACTGGATCGAGATCAACGGCACCCGCCACCAGATCTCCCGCGGAACGCTCGTACTGGGCCGCAGCACCGAGGCCGACGTGCGGATCGACGACCCCGGCGTCTCCCGCCGGCACTGCGAGATCCGGACCGGTTCGCCCTCGACGATCCAGGATCTCGGCTCCACCAACGGCATCGTGGTGGACGGGCAGCACACCACCCGCGCTACGCTCCGCGACGGCTCGCGGATCGTCGTGGGCAGCACCACCATCATTTATCGGCAAGCCGAAGGGTGAAGCGGGGGCAATGTCAGAGCTGACCCTCACGGTCATGCGGCTGGGTTTTCTGGCCGTACTGTGGCTGTTCGTGATCGTGGCCGTGCAGGTCATCCGCAGCGACCTGTTCGGTACACGGGTCACCCAGCGCGGTTCGCGCCGGGAGGCCGGGCGCGCGCAGCAGCAGGCGCAGCGCCAGGCGCCCCCGCAGCAGCGCCAGCAGCCCGCCGCCGGCCGCACACGCCGTAACGCACCTACCAAGCTGGTCGTGTCCGAGGGCACCCTGACCGGCACGACCGTCGCGCTCCAGGGCCAGACGATCACGCTGGGCCGGGCGCACGACAGCACGATCGTGCTGGACGACGACTACGCCTCCAGCCGCCATGCCAGGATCTACCCGGACCGCGACGGCCAGTGGATCGTCGAGGACCTGGGCTCCACCAACGGCACGTACCTCGACCGATCGCGGCTGACGACTCCCACACCGATCCCGCTGGGCGCGCCGATCCGTATCGGCAAGACCGTCATCGAGTTGCGGAAGTAGTGCTACATCATGACTGAGCGCGAGCGGAGCGAGCACGCGGCGGCGGCCGACACCCAGGGCCCCGTTGTGCTCCCGACCGGAGGGTGGGCAGTGTGGCTCGACACGACCGGCTGTACCCGGGGCCGACGGGCGAGGTGCGCATGAGTCTGTCACTGCGCTTCGCCGCCGGATCGCACAAGGGCATGATCCGGGAGGGCAACGAGGACTCCGGTTACGCCGGGCCGCGTCTGCTCGCCATCGCGGACGGCATGGGCGGCGCCGCCGCCGGTGAGGTCGCCTCGTCCGAGGCCATCTCCACCATCGTCGCCCTCGACGACGACGTCCCCGGCTCCGACGTCCTCACCTCGCTCGGCACCGCCGTGCAGCGCGCCAACGACCAACTGCGCGCCCTGGTCGAGGAGGACCCCCAGCTCGAAGGCATGGGCACCACGCTCACCGCCCTGCTGTGGACCGGCCAGCGCCTCGGCCTCGTGCACGTCGGCGACTCGCGCGCGTACCTGCTGCGCGACGGCGTCCTGACCCAGATCACCCAGGACCACACCTGGGTGCAGCGCCTCGTCGACGAGGGCCGCATCACCGAGGAAGAGGCCACCACCCACCCGCAGCGCTCCCTGCTGATGCGCGCGCTGGGCAGCGGCGAGCACGTCGAGCCCGACCTCTCCATCCGTGAAGTCCGCGCCGGCGACCGCTACCTGATCTGCTCCGACGGTCTGTCCGGGGTCGTGTCCCACCAGACGCTGGAAGACACCCTCGCCAGCTACCAGGGCCCCCAGGAGACCGTGCAGGAGCTGATCCAGCTCGCGCTGCGCGGCGGCGGCCCCGACAACATCACCGTGATCGTGGCGGACGTCCTCGACCTGGACACCGGCGACACCCTCGCCGGGCAGCTGTCCGACGTCCCGGTCGTGGTCGGCGCGGTCGCCGAGAACCAGCTCCAGCTGCACGACAACGGCATCATGCAGACCCCGGCCGGCCGGGCCTCGGGCCTCGGCCGCCGGCAGCAGGGGCAGGGCGGGGGCGGCGAGTTCGGGCCGCCCGGCTCCGGCGGCGACGTCACCGGCTTCATCGCCACAGACGGCTTCGGCGACTACACCGACGACGACTTCGTCAAGCCGCGCGGCGGCCGCAAGTGGCTGAAGAGATCCTTCTACAGCGTGCTCACGCTCGCCGTCATCGGCGGCGGCCTGTACGGCGGCTGGCGCTGGACGCAGACGCAGTACTACGTCGGCACCAAGGGCGAGCACGTCGCGCTGTACCGGGGCATCAGCCAGGACCTGGCCTGGGTGTCCCTGTCGAAGGTCGAGAAGGACCACCCCGAGATCGAACTCAAGTACCTCCCGGAGTACCAGCAGAAGCTGGTCGAGGCGACGATCGCCGAGGGCAGCCTGTCGACTGCCCAGAAGAAGATCGACGAGCTGGCCGTCCAGGCCTCCGCCTGCAAGAAGCAGGAGGGCACCGGGACAGCGAGCACGACCGGCTCCACGACCGGCCAGAAGACCGGCGAGGGCGAGGCAGGCGACAGCACGGGAACCACGCCCGCGTCTCTCACGTCCAAGGCATCGCCGAGCCCCTCGGCATCCGCGTCCCCGTCCGTACCCGCGACCGCCACTCCCACCCCCGGCCCCAGCCTTTCGGAGGAAGAGCAGAAGGTCGTCTCGCGGTGCGGTGAGCAGTAGGCAAGCCGTGAGAGGCCCCGTCACACGATGAGCAGTACTACCAACTCGCCGACGCATCACACGTCCACGATCGGCTCGATCGGTACGCCGAGCCGGCGCAACACCGAGCTCGCGCTGCTGGTGTTCGCCGTCGCCATCCCGGTCTTCGCCTACGCCAACGCGGGCCTGGCCCTCAAGGAGTCGGTGCCGTCCGGCCTCCTGAAGTACGGGCTGGGCCTCGGGCTGCTGGCCGGCGTCGCCCATGTCGTCGTCCGCAAGTTCGCGCCGTACGCGGACCCGCTGCTGCTGCCGCTGGCCACCCTGCTGAACGGGCTCGGACTGGTCGCCATCTGGCGGCTGGACCAGTCGAAGTTTCTGCAGAACGCCGAGCAGGCCGGCACGGCCGCGCCACGGCAGCTGCTGTACACGGCGATGGGCATCGCCCTGTTCATCGCGGTGCTGATCTTCCTCAAGGACCACCGCGTCCTGCAGCGCTACACCTACATCTCCATGGTCGGCGCGATCTTCCTGCTGCTGCTCCCGCTGGTGCCGGGCCTCGGCCAGAACATCTACGGCGCCAAGATCTGGATCTCGGTCGCCGGCTTCTCCATCCAGCCAGGTGAGTTCGCCAAAATCGTGCTGGCGATCTTCTTCGCCGGCTTTCTGATGGTGAAGCGCGACGCGCTGGCACTGGCCAGCCGCCGGGTGCTCGGTCTGTATCTGCCGCGCGGCCGCGACCTCGGCCCGATCATCGTCGTCTGGTTCATCTCGATCCTGATCCTGGTCTTCGAGACGGACCTCGGCACCTCGCTGCTGTTCTTCGGAATGTTCGTCATCATGCTGTACGTCGCCACCGAGCGGACCAGCTGGATCGTCTTCGGTCTGCTGATGTCCGCCGTCGGCGCGGTCGGCGTGGCCCAGTTCGAGAGCCACGTCCAGCAGCGTGTCCAGGCCTGGCTCGACCCGATGGGCGAGTACAAGCTCTCCCAGGACGGCGTCATCGGCCACTCCGAGCAGGCCATGCAGGCCCTGTGGGCGTTCGGCTCCGGCGGCACCCTCGGCACCGGCTGGGGCCAGGGCCACTCCGAGCTGATCAAGTTCGCCGCCAACTCCGACTTCATCCTCGCCACCTTCGGCGAGGAACTGGGCCTGGCCGGCGTCATGGCGCTGCTGCTGCTGTACGGGCTGATCGCCGAGCGCGGTGTGCGCACCGCCCTCGCCGCCCGCGACCCGTTCGGCAAGCTCCTCGCCATCGGCCTCTCCGGTGCCTTCTCGCTCCAGGTCTTCGTGGTCGCCGGCGGTGTCATGGGCCTCATCCCGCTCACCGGTATGACGATGCCCTTCCTGGCGTACGGCGGTTCCTCCGTCATCGCCAACTGGGCGTTGATCGGCATCCTGATCAGAATCAGCGACACCGCGCGCCGCCCGGCGCCCGCGCCCGCCTCCAACCCCGACGCCGAGATGACCCAGGTGGTCCGCCCGTCATGAACAAGCCCCTGCGCCGGATCGCGATCTTCTGCGGCCTCCTGATCCTCACCCTGCTGCTGCGGGACAACTACCTGCAGTACGTCATGGCGGACAGCCTCGCCAGCGACACCAAGAACCGCCGCGTCAACATCACGCGCTACTCGACGCCGCGCGGCGACATCATCGTCGGCG
The DNA here is from genome assembly GCF_053594615.1 of Streptomyces sp. NPDC001858. Taxonomy (NCBI): domain Bacteria; kingdom Bacillati; phylum Actinomycetota; class Actinomycetes; order Kitasatosporales; family Streptomycetaceae; genus Streptomyces; species Streptomyces sp. NPDC001858. The sequence goes on along the minus strand of NZ_JBSFEV010000021.1, from coordinate 3,587 downwards.
ACGAGGCCATCACCGGTTCGGTGGAGACCACCGGCGACTACAAGTACAAGCGCACCTGGACCAACGGCGCGATGTGGGCGCCGGTCACCGGCTTCTCCTCGCAGGCCTTCGGCGCCAACCAGCTGGAGAAGCTGGAGGACGGCATCCTCAGCGGCAACGACGACCGGCTCTTCTTCCGCAACACCCTGGACATGATCACGGGCAAGGACAAGGAGGGCGGCAGCGTCGTCACCACCCTCAACGCCGCCGCGCAGAAGGCCGCCTACGAGGGCCTGGGCAGCAAGAAGGGCGCGGTCGCCGCGATCGAGCCGGCCACCGGCAGGATCCTGGCGCTGGTCTCCACGCCGTCGTACGACCCGTCGAAGTTCGCCGGATCCTCCGACGCGGACGCCGAGGCCTGGAACGCGGTCCAGAAGAAGAACAACGCCGACGACCCGATGCTCAACCGCGCGCTGCGCGAGACCTACCCGCCGGGTTCCACGTTCAAGGTCGTCACGGCCGCAGCGGCGCTGGAGAACGGCGAGGTCTCCGACATCGACGAGAAGACCGACACCCCGGATCCGTACAAGCTGCCGGAGTCGTCCAGCAAGCTCACCAACGAGCACGGCGACTGCAAGAACGCCACCCTGCGCTACGCGCTCATGGTGTCCTGCAACACCGTCTTCGCGAAGATGGCCGACAACGTCGGCAACGAGAAGATGATCGAGCAGGCGGAGAAGTTCGGCTTCAACGAGGCGGAGCTGGACACCCCGGTGCGCGCCGCGGAGAGCGTCTACCCCAAGGACAACCGGCCGCAGAACGCCCAGGACGGCATCGGCCAGGCCTCCAACCGCGCCACCCCGCTCCAGATGGCCATGGTCGCCGCGGCGGTCGCCAACGACGGCAAGCTGATGAAGCCGTACATGGTCGACCAGCTGAAGGCCGCCAACCTGGACACCATCGAGACGACCGAGCCGCAGCAGCTGTCGCAGGCCGTCTCGTCCAAGACCGCGCAGGCCCTCCAGGAGATGATGAAGACGGTCGTCGAGGACGCGCAGGGCACCGGCGGCAAGGCCAAGATCAAGGGCGTCACCGTCGGCGGCAAGACCGGTACCGCACAGCACGGCCTCAACAACAGTGAGAAGCCGTACGCCTGGTTCATCTCGTACGCGCAGCTGTCCGACGACAGCGCGCCGGTGGCTGTCGCCGTCGTCGTCGAGGACGGCGCGGCCAACCGCGGCGACATCACCGGCGGCGGTCTCGCCGGTCCGATCGCAAGGGACGTGATGAAGGCAGTCATCGACAGCAAGAAGTGACCCCCATCACGTCGCCTACACATCGGTGCACGTTGCGATACCGGTCCTGTATCGGGTGACGGGCTTGGCCAGGTCACACACCGCCGTCCGGGTACCGTAAGCCCGGACGACAGCCTCCGACCGCACACGTGTGCCGGTCGGGACCGACGGAGAGGGCTGGTAGGTAGCTATGGAAGAGCCGCGTCGCCTCGGCGGCCGGTACGAGCTGGGTCACGTGCTCGGCCGTGGTGGCATGGCGGAGGTCTATTTCGCGCATGACACCCGCCTCGGCCGCGCCGTGGCGGTGAAGACGCTGCGCGTGGACCTCGCGCGCGACCCTTCCTTCCAGGCCCGGTTCCGCCGGGAGGCCCAGTCTGCCGCCTCGCTCAACCACCCCGCGATCGTCGCGGTCTACGACACGGGCGAGGACTACATCGACGGGGTCTCGATCCCGTACATCGTCATGGAGTACGTCGAGGGCTCCACGCTCCGTGAGCTGCTCCACTCCGGCCGCAAGCTGCTGCCGGAGCGGACGCTGGAGATGACCATCGGCATCCTCCAGGCCCTGGAGTACTCGCACAGAGCCGGCATCGTCCACCGCGACATCAAGCCGGCGAACGTCATGCTGACGCGCAACGGCCAGGTCAAGGTCATGGACTTCGGCATCGCCCGCGCCATGGGCGACTCCGGCATGACGATGACGCAGACGTCGGCCGTGATCGGCACCGCTCAGTACCTCTCGCCCGAACAGGCGAAGGGCGAGCAGGTCGACGCGCGCTCCGACCTGTACTCCACGGGCTGTCTGCTCTACGAACTGCTGACGGTACGGCCGCCGTTCGTCGGGGACTCCCCGGTCGCGGTGGCCTACCAGCACGTACGGGAGGAACCGCAGCCCCCGAGCGTCTTCGACCCCGAGATCACCCCCGAGATGGACGCCATCGTCCTGAAGGCGCTGGTCAAGGACCCCAACTACCGCTACCAGTCGGCCGACGAGATGCGCCTCGACATCGAGGCCTGCCTCGACGGTCAGCCGGTCGCGGCCACGGCGGCGATGGGCTCGGTCGGCTACGCCGGCTACGGCGGTTTCGGGGACGACCAGGCGACCACGGCCATGCGCTCCGCGGACGCCGGCGCCACCTCGATGCTGCCGCCCATGAACCCGGACGACGGCGGCTTCGGCTACGACGACCGTCCCGACCGGCGGCGCCAGAACCAGAAGAAGTCCAACGCCTCGACGATCCTGCTGGTCGTGGCCGCGGCGCTGGTGCTGGTGGGCGCGATCCTGATCGGCAAGTGGGTCTTCGACGGCGACGCCGCCGCGGACCAGGCTTTCGCGGTCCCGAACTTCGTGAACAAGTCGCAGGCCGAGGCCAAGACCATGGCCGAGAACGTCGACCTGAACGCGGTCTTCACCGAGAAGGCCTGCGAGAACTCCGCCAAGGGCAACATCTGCTCGCAGGACCCGACGTTCGGAAAGACCGTCAACAAGGGCGACACCGTCAACCTCGTGGTGTCGACGGGCGCGCCGAAGGTGGCGGTGCCGAACGTGATCGACAAGGACGTCGAGACCGCGACGAAACAGCTTGAGGACAAGGGCTTCCAGGTCGAGACAAAGCAGACGACGTCCTCGCAGGACGCAGGTACCGTCCTCAGCCAGGACCCTGACCCGGCCACGGAGTTGGAGAAGGGCTCCACAGTCACCCTCGAGATCGCCAAGGCCGAGGAGAAGGCCACCGTGCCGGACGTCTCCGGCAAGAGCTGTGACGACGCCAAGGCGCAGATGGCGCAGAACGACCTGAAGGGCACCTGTGTCGAGGTCGACACCCAGGACCAGAACGCGGTCGGCAAGACCATCCAGACCGTCCCGTCGATCGGCTCCCAGGCCGACAAGGGCTCCACGGTCCAGATCCAGATCGGCAAGAGCAACCAGACCCAGGTTCCGTCGAACCTCCAGGGCCTGAGCCTGAAGGACGCCAAGCAGGCGCTGCAGAACGCGGGTCTGAACGTCGGCAACATCACCGGCTCACAGGACGACAACGCCCAGGTCATCAGCTCGAACCCGGCACCCGGCAGCACGGTCAACCGGGGCCAGACGGTCGACCTGATCGCCATAGGGAACGGCGGCAACAACGGCGGCAACGGCGACAACGACGGCAACCCGTTCGACTGACGCCGAAGAACGCAGGACACCGCAGAACGCAGAACAACGCAGAAGTGCAGGGGCCCCGCCGGTCGTGACCGGCGGGGCTCCCGCCCTCACCACCGTCCGTCAGCCGCTCGCCGAGATGGCGGCGACGGCCCTCCGGCTGCTGG
>NZ_JBSFEV010000020.1:0-166479 GCF_053594615.1 Streptomyces sp. NPDC001858 | reverse complement strand
CCGTTCCCACTCGGCATCCGTCAGATCACCCCGCCCCATGCCACAGGAACGACTCGGGCAAGAAGCAGTCACATGATCGGCCGGACAAGTCCTAGGCGTCGCAGCCGAAGGTGACCACGGGGGCGAAGTCGGGAGGGACGTGGTCACATCACGGTCTTCCTCGGGTTGTCCGCCCTGTCCATGGCACCGCACCGCCCACTGTTCGGCGCAGCATGCCGGTATCGACGTACTGCTGCGCTTGTGGGTGTGTGGCTGGTGGGTCGTGCCCGTCGGAGCTCTTTGGTCCGCGAATGGTCCGGCGGTAATCCCTTTGGGTGCCAGAATGTAGCCTTAAGGAATTAATCGATTACGGTGGGTATTATCCGTTACGGGTTGCCTGGAGCGCAACAGCGCCTCCAGGCAACTCACTTGAGACCCTAGAAGAAGCCAAGCTTCTGAGGGCTGTAAGAACAAAGAATGTTCTTCGTCTGCTGGTGGTACATGACGCCTGGCGTCGTGACCAGGGAAAACGAAGGTTTGGTCAGCTGTAGGTTGGGTGCCGGCCCGCCTATGGTCCGGATCTTGGTCTCGATTGACGTCGTGGGTGCGACCTCGAGTGAGGTTCTGGAGTCCACGGGCAAAGGGGATGCGCGACGGTGCTCAAGTTTGTAGCGAGCCCGGGGGCACGCGGCTCGTCGATGGAGGGCGACTCGTGGGCGGCTTCATGCAAGGTACGTCGCGCAGGCTGTTGCCCAAGGCGGACAGCCTCAATGAAGCACGCTCAGCGGTCTCGGCGCACCTGGCGTGCACGCGGTAGCGTCCGCCTACGCGCGCAGGGCCGGTCCCGACGGGCCGGAGGGGGCAGAGGGGGAACGGTGACACCGCGACCGGGTGGCGAGACGGACAAGTTCGGCAACCGCTACGAGGGAGCCTGGACAGTCAGACATGCCCTGTACGTACTGCTGGGCTCGGGCACGTCGCTCTGCGTCGAGCCGGGCGGACCGTTGGGCGAGGGGGTCGAGTTCGTCTACCGGCACGACCACGGGACGGAGGTGCACCAGGTCAAGCGGCAGAACCGCAACGCGAACAGCTGGAACGTGGCCTCCCTCCGCGACAAGGGAGTGTGGGAGAGCCTGCGTTCGCACGTCGAGGCGGGGCGGGCGTTTCATTTTGTCTCCGTGCTTCCTGCCCGTGCGCTCGACGAACTCGCCGACCGCGCCCGCCGCTCCGACGATCTTGCCACCTTCCAGTCCGAGTGGCTGACGGACGAACTGAGGGGGCCGTTCGACGCCCTCACTTCGGCCGACATCTACGGCTCGGCAGCGACTGCCTGGCTGATGCTGAGAGGGCTCCGGGTGGAGTGGCACAACGAACGGGACCTTGTGCACACCAACGCGGTCCTGGCCGAACAGGTCCTGGCCGGAGCTCCGGGCCGTCTGTCGGCGCTCGCCCTCGGTGAACTCCTCCTCGACAACCTGGGCTCTACGCTCGACGCTGCGGCCCTCACCGCCCGGCTGGCTCCGCACGGACTGCGGGGTGTTGCGCGGGCCGACGTCGCCGCAGTGTCCGACGCGGTGAGCACAGTGGCGTGCCGGTGGGCGGGGAGTGTTGAACGTACGCTACTCAGGCCCACGATCCCCCGCGAGGAGGCCGCCGGCCTCGTGGCGGAGGTCGGCGACGGCACCCGACGGCTCATTCTGCTGACCGGTACCGCGGGCGGCGGGAAGAGCGCGGTGCTGCACCAGGCCTTCACCGCTCTCGACGAGGCGGCCACTCCGGTTCTCGCCATCCGTCTCGACCGTCTGGAGCCTTTCGGCTCGACCCACGAACTGGGGCAGCGCGTCGGCCTGCCCATGTCCCCGGTCGGTGCCCTCGGCGCCGTGGCGGACGGGCGTCCCTGCGTCCTCGTGGTGGACCAGCTCGATGCCGTCAGCATGGCGTCGGGACGCATCCCGGACACCTTCGACGCGGTGGCCGACCTGGTGGACGAGGCTGCGGCACATCCCGGCATGCGGGTGATCCTGGCCTGCCGCGCTTTCGACGTAGAGGCCGACGCTCGCATCCGCAGGCTCACCGCCCCGGACCGCTGCGCACGCGTCGAGGTCGGGCCGCTCTCCGACGCCCAGGTCGACGCGGCCGTCACCAGCATCGGCCTGGACGCCTCCCGACTGGCCCAGCCGCAGCGAGCGTTGCTGCGCTCACCCTTGCATCTCGTCCTCCTTGCCCAGGTGGCGGACAAGGAGGAGGCCCTCTGCTTCCACACCACCCGGCAGCTTTTCGACGCCTTCTGGGACACCACACAGGTGGAGTGCGCCCGGCGTCAGCCCCCTGTGCGCTTCCACGACGCAGTCTCGGCCGTTGTAGCCGCCATGAGTGCGCGCCAACGGCTGTCCGTGCCGTACAGCCTGCTCGACACGGACGACCTCGCCCCCAGCCGGAAGGTACTGGAGTCGGAACACGTCTGTGTGCGCGACGGCCGTCAACTGGCCTTCTTCCATGAGAGCTTCTTCGACTACGCCTTCGCCCGCGACTGGCTCCGGCGCGACGAGAGCCTGGTCGCCTTCCTCACCGGTGGGGAGCAGGAGCTGTTCCGCCGCGGACAGCTTCGACAGGTGCTGGATCATCTTCGAGATCTCGATCCGGAACGGTTCGTCGAGGAGATCGAGGCACTGCTGACCAGTTCGGATATTCGCTATCACCTCAAGGACTTGACCCTGGCCGTGCTGCGTGGGTTGGACGCTCCCACCGCTGTTGAGTGGGGTGCCATCACACGTGTGCTGGACACGCGCCCACCCTTCCGTGACCGCCTGTTCGACATGGTCGGCCTACCTGCCTGGTTCCGTCGCGCGGACGACGAGGGAGTCGTCGAGAACTGGCTCGGCAGCGCCGACACACGAGAACAGGACCGGGCGGTAAGGCTATTGGTGGCGGTCGCTGACGCCTTACCCGACCGGGTGGCCTGTCTCCTGGAGCCGCACACCGCGGACTATCGGTACAGCGCCTGGCTGGCCCAGATCGTTCCCCACGCCCGCCTCGCCGACAGCCGGCCGCTCTTCGACCTACTACTCGACGGCGTGCGAGCGGGCCTCTTCAGCGGTGTTGAACACGCCCTCTGGGATCCGGCGGGCGACCTGGCGGCTGACGAACCCATCTGGGTGGTCGAGTTGCTGGGCGCACTGTTGGCGGAACGCCCAGACGCCCTCCAGTTGGACGATCGAGGCAGTGTGGCGGTGCTGCTGATCCGGGACCACGCGGCACTTCGGATGGTGACCGCCGCCGCCGTCGGCGCTCCGGAGGAGTTCTGTGTCCGGATGCTGCCGGTCCTGTTGGACGTCATGAGCCTGACTGCCTATTCGGCACGGACCGAACGGCCCGTCCTCGACCGCCACTTCTGGCACCGCCATCCCGACGACGACCCAAGCGATTTGGGCGACGCCTTGTTGCAGGGCGCGGCCGAAGCCCTGCGAAACATGGCGGGCCGGGACGCCTTGCGGACGCGTCAGCTTGTGGAACATCTGGCGAGCGAGCCGTACGAGGCGGCGCAGTGGCTGCTCTACCAGGCGCTGGCTGCGGCGGGACCCGCCCTTGCTCTGCGGTCCGCCGAGATCCTTCTCCAGGGCGGACACCGTCTGCTGTCCGGCTACGCAGAAAATGCCGTGTGGGGCGCCCGTGAGGTCCTCCGCGCCGTCGGCGGCACCCTGTCCGACGACACCTTCGGGCAGCTGGAGGAGTCCCTGCTCCACCTGCGGCTTCCCCCGGACAAGGAACTCTCGCCCTGGCACGAGTTCACACTGCTGACGGCCCTTCCCGAAGTCCGGCTCTCCGAGCGGGCGACGCGTCGGCTCGGCGAACTCCGCCGGCTCCACGGAGATCGACAGGCGCCGGACGAACCGGAGGGGGGCACGGGCGGGTGGGTCGGACCGCCCATCCCGTCGGAAGCGGCCCAGCACATGAGCGACGACCAGTGGCTGAAGGCCATGAGGAAACACAGCCAGGACCGAACCGACTGGGCAACCAATACCGGCGGGGCGCGCGAGCTGTCCCACGTGCTGCGGAGCATGACGGTGGCGGACCCCGGCCGGTTCGCGCGGCTCGCATTGCGGATCGACGCCGGGACCCACCCGGCCTACGGTGCATCGCTGCTCCTCGGCCTCGGGGAGGCAGAGCCGTACGACGACCCGGAGACTGTCTTCGCGGCGGTGCGCCACTTCGCCGCCAGGGGCAGGCCGGCGCAGGACCGGTGGCTGGGGCACGCCCTGCAGAAGTACCTCGACCACGTGCCGCTCGACCTGGTGAAGGCGCTCCTGAGTCGCGCTCTCGATTCCGGTGAGCCGAGCGAGGCCGACGATCTGTCCGGCGCGCAGACATCCGGCGAGCACGGGAACGACGTGACGCGCGACCTGCTCACCGCCGGGATCAACACGGTACGGGGCAGTGCGGTCGAGATCCTGGGCGATCTGCTCGTCCACGACGCGGACGGGTCTCGCGCCGCTGTGGTCGTCCCTCACCTCGGCCGGCTGGCAGCCGACCCCTCCCTCGACGTCCGGGCCTGTGTGGCCCACGTGCTGCGTGCAGCGATCCGTCACGACCGTCCGGCGGCCGCTGACGCCTTCGCGGTGCTCGTCCAGGCCCCCGACCACCTGTTGGCGTCACCGTACGTGCCCCGCCTGGCCATCGCCCTGATGCACGGAGACCCGGCGTCGGCCGGACCGCTGACGGAACGGATGCTGCGCTCCCCGGTGGTGTCGGTGCGCCGGGTCGGCGGGCGGGTCGCCGCGCTGGCAGCGATGGAGTGGGAGATGCCGGACCTGCTGGCGAAGGTACTCGCCGGGAACGACCTGGCGCAGCGGCAGGGAGCGGCAGACGTGTGCGCCCAGCGCCTGCTGAACACCGGTGACGCGGCGCTGGCCCACCACGCGCTCGTCCGGTTCTTCCACGACCCTGAGGAGGACGTGCGGGAGGCCGCTGCTGCGGTGGCTGCTGCTTTGCGCGGCCGACGTCTGGGGCCCTACCACCGGACACTGACGGCACTGATCGACTCCCGCGCCTTCGAGCCAGCCCTGCCGCAGCTGCTGATCACGCTGGAACACGCCCCTGACCGGGTCGATGAACTGGTGCTGACGTGCGTGCGGCGCTTCGTCGCGGTGTTCGGAGCCGCGTCGGCTGATTTGGCCCGCAGTGCCGCGGCCGACGCCCGCCACATCGGTCGCCTGCTGGTCCGTGCCTACGTCCAGGCCACCTCCCCCGTGCGTCGGTCCGAGATCCTCGACCTCCTGGACCGGCTGCTGCTCCTCGGGTCCTACGGCGTGGCCAAGGCGATCAACGACTCCGACCGGCCCTGAACGCGACCGGACCTTCCCGGTCCCGACCCACGTGAAGTACGAGGGGTGCTCCGGCTGTGCGCCTCCGCGCGCCCCGGCGTGTGTCCGGCGCACCGGCGGGCCGGGCGGAAAGGCTCGCCGCCGCGGTGATTGAGTGCTGTGCTGTGCAGATGATGCACGGCTCGAACCCCAACGGTCGCGCGGCCTTCCTCGACACGTTGTCACCTGAAGCACGCACGGCCTTCATCCAGCTCGGTGACCAGCGCCGCTACGCCGTGGCAGACGTACTCATCCACGAGGGAGATCAAGCACAGGAGTTGGTGGTCCTCCACGAGGGCCTGGTGAAGGTGACCGCCCGGCTGGACGGTGACCGGGTGTCGCTCATGGACATCAGGATCGCCGGGGAAGTCGTGGGCGAGGTGGCGGCTATGGGCGTCGGACCGCGATCGGCCACGGTCACCGCCTGTGGCGATGTGGTCGCCACTGTTGTCCCAAAACCTGAGCTGGAGGCCTTCCTCCTCGCCCATCCCGAGATGTCTCTGTCGCTCATTGCGATGGTCTGCGGCCGACTGCGCCGATCCGACCGCTTGCGGCTCGAATTTCGTGGATATCCGGTCCCGGTCCGACTGGCGCGCGTCATCGTCGAACTTGCCGAGTCGTACGGGCAGCCCAGGCGGACGCTCAGGGGGCTCGACTGGAACAGGGTGCGCATAGATGTGAGTTTGTCCCAGTCGGAGCTCGCCGCGCTTACCGCATCCACCAAGCACACCGTGCACAAGGCTCTCGCCCAGCTACGGAAGGACGAGATCATCACCACCGGGTGCCGGCAGACATCCATCGAGGACCTGGCCCGCCTGCGCAAGGCAGCCCGGCTGGGTGTGTCGGCAATCTAGGGTCATGGCAAGTAAGCCGCATTAATGCGGCTTACTCGGCTGTTCCTGCCCCTTCCTCTCACAGTTGGCGTGCACCGCACCCAACCCCTCTTGGAAGGTGGCGAGTTGTCGTGAAAGAGATCTCTTCTTGCCGGCCGCCTGACGGCCTGCCGCACCGTCGGCTGTGCCTGGCCGTGGACGTTGAGCAGTACAGCCGTCTCGACACCCGGACGCAGTCAGTCGTCCAGTCCGAGCTGGTCCGGATGCTGGACGAGGCCGCGGCGCTGACCAGGCTGGACCGGACAGCCTGGAAGCGTCAGCCGCAGGGCGATCTGGAGTTCGCCGTCCTCCCCGAGGCAACGCCGGAGGACGCCGTTCTGGGCCCGTTCGTCCACCACCTCGCGGTCCGCCTCGGAGACCGCAATGCCCGCCCGGCCGCCGAGCGGATCAGGCTGCGGATGGCCGTGGACACGGGCGTGGTCGCGGACGCCGCTCTCGGCCACGCCGGTCCGACCCCGGTCGCCGTGGCGCGCTACGTCAACGCACCCCAGCTCCGGGCCGTACTCGCCACCCTCACCGCAGCGGATCTCGCGGTCATCGTGTCGGACCAGCTCTACCAGGATGTCGTGCGGTCCGGACGGCCGGACCTCGACCCCGCGCAGTACGTGCGGGCCCATGTACAGGTGAAGGAGTTCGGCGGCTACGGCTGGATCCGCGTGCCGGGCCACGCGCCGGACGACGTGCGGTCGGCAGTGGCCCAAGAGCCGGAGCCGACACCGGAGCCCCCGTCGGACGGCGACGCCCCGAGCCGGGTGGCGCTGTCCCAGTACGTCCACCAGGGTGCCGCCGTCGGCCGGGACGTCGTCGGCGGTCTCACCGTCGGCCTGCCCGTGCCCCCTCCGCCGACCGGCCCCGGGCTCACCCGGTGACGGCCCCCCACCAGACCCGGTCCTGGCGCGAGCGGGGCGACAGCCAGTGGGCGGACTACGGGGTGAATGTCGGCCATGCCGTGTACGGCGGCATTCACTTCCACCCGCCCGCCTCGCCTGCCGCACGGTCCCGGCGTCGGAACGGGACGGCGCAGTCGGCCCGCTTGACGTGGCACACGGCCCTGCGGTCGGCCCTGACCGACCTCGCACGTGCCTGCGAGCGAGTCGCCGCTGCACTGGCGCACCTCCGGCCCGATGAGGCCGGAAAGGAGAAGAGATGACATCGACCGGACCCGGGGGCGTTTTCGCCCGGATCGACCGGGGCGTCCTCGGACCGCCCGGCGGCACGCGGCCGTCCCTCACGGTGCACATCGGCTCCTGTCCGATCCGGCTCTCCCCGGAGGAGAGCAGGAGCGCGCTCTACGGACCGCGACGGGACGCGGTGCTGGGCGCGGCGGTCTGGCGACAGGCAGTCACCCAGGCCCGGCGGGAGCCGCACAATGGCGACGGCACCGGACGGCTGCTCGTGCTCTGGCTTACCCTCCCCGGGCTGTACCGGAACCTGCACCGGATCCTGCGCGTCTGGCGGATCGACCGGGCGGACCTGGAGTCGGAGGCCGTGCTGGCCGTGCTCGCAGCCCTCGACACGGTGGACCCGGACGGCCCGGACACGGGCGGCCGCCTGATCAAGAAGGCGGTCAATCAGATGTGGGCCTATGCGAAGAGCGTCACCCGCGAGGTTCCCGTCGTCGACGTCGGCGCCTTTGCCGAGGCCCGCAACGCCACTGCCTCCCTGGAGGAACGGCCCCTCCCGCCCGAGGGATGGGAACTGCACATCACGCCCCCGCCTCGCCGCGAGGGTCTGTACGCCACGCTCCGCTTCGCCGAGCCATGCCCCCGGCAAGGCGGCCGGCGCACCGGTACACGCCTGCACGAGCTGGTGTTCCGGGCCCGCCGCCACGAGGAGGCCGACCTCATCGGCACGTTGGTCCTGCGCCCCGCGGGAGCCCGGCGATGAGCGGGCGGTCCGGACCACCTCTCGGCTTCGCGGAAGCCTTCGACCTGCCCCTGAGCGTCGATCTGCGCACAGCCGCCCGCGCCTTCGGTATCTGCCCTGCGACGGCATACAAGCTGATCCGACTCGGCGCATTCCCGTGCCCCGTGCTCCGGGTCGGCGGACGCTACCGCATCCCCACCGCATACCTGCTGCGCACCCTCGGCATCGAGGAATGGCCGGTGTACGCCGGCCCCCTGGAGGACGACGCCCCGCCCGCAGCCCGGCCCGACGACACCCACCCCCACGCATCGGAGGTTCCCGCATGATCACGTCACAGACGCTCCGACAGGAGTCCGACCAGCCCCGGAATTGCTTCGTCGTCGGCCCCATCGGCGACCCGCACGCCGCGCACGGCAGCCCCGAGCGTGAGGCGTACGAGCACCACCTCGGCATCTTCGAGCAGGTGATCGCCCCCGCCTGCGAGAAGTACGGCATCACCGCTGTGCGCGCGGACGGCATCGCGCACGCCGGTGACATCAACGAGCAGATCTGTCGGCACGTCGTCGAGTCCGACCTGGTCGTCGCGGATGTCAGCGGCGGCAACCCCAACGTGATGTACGAGCTGGGGCTGCGGCACATCACGGGCAAGCCGACGATCCACATCGGGGAGGCCGGGCAGCTGCCCTTCGACATCGCTTCGATCAGGACCATCCGCTACCAGCGGACGCGCAGTCATCTGGCCGGAGCGTGCAAGGAGATCGAGAGCGCCCTGGAGGCCGGGCTCCGCGACGGCTTCGAACTCCTCACACCGGCACGGGTGCTGCGCGGACTCCAGACCGGTGACGGACCGGCCTCCGCCTCAGAGGTCAGCGACGGGGAGAACGGGGAGGACATGGATTCGCCCGGTCTGCTCGACGACTTTGCTGTGATCGAGGACGGGCTGGACGAGACGACCGCCGACATGGAGGCGATCACGAAGACGATCGAGACGATCGCAGTCCTGACCGAGCGCTCCGCCACCGAGATGCTCGAACTAACCCAGGCCAACGCTCCCGCGAGCGCGCGGCTCGCCGCCGTCGCCCGGTACGCGGAGACGATCAGCGCACCGGCGGGCGAACTGAACATCATCGCCGCCGCGTTCGGGCAGCGGATGGTGAATCTTGACAGTGGGGTGCGGGCCGTGCTGGGGCTCATCGAGATGACGCCACCCAACGAGCGAGGCGAGGGAACGGAGGCGTTCCTGGAGCAGCTGATGTCGCTGGATGAGGCCGCGCGGGACAGCCTGGCACAGATCGGCTCCTTCGGCGCGTCGGCGGGCACCATGGTCCGGGTGAGCCGGCACCTCCGTAAGCCGGTGAAGGAGATCTCCTCGGCGGTGACCCAACTGACCGCCGCCATCACGAGGATGGGGGAGTGGTCGGCCAAGGCCCGCGTGCTGGCTCGCAGTGACACCGCATGACACTGCATCGAGGGACCCGGACCTCCTCAGAGGTCCGGGTTCTGTGTTCTCACGCAACGGCTCGCACACACATTGACGGGCCGCTGCCGGCCGATCCACCTGCGGTCCTGTCCTACAGCGGAGTTGAGGGCGCAGCTCTTGCCGCAGCAGAAGCTGTCGTCCAAGGCGACGCCGATACATGGCTGTGGCCGTCGGGGATGATGGTGACCCCCGGTAGAGGATCGCGTTCACGATCTTCCGCATGTCGTAGGCATCGTGGTGGCCGCTGACCGAGCGGTGCCGGTCCTTCCACGCGGTGATCACCGGCTCGATCAACAGGTCGCCTCGTCGCTCTGCGAAGGTCCGCGCACTGGTCGAAAAAGGTATCGCCAGCCTCAAGCCCTGGCGACTTCTCCGCAAGATCGGCTGCTCGACTACCGGATCACCTGCCAACTCGTCCCCGTCACCGATCCGGCGACTCCCAGCCGGAGCACCTGCCGGGGCGCAGGGGGGCACGCGAGGCATGCACGGTGCTGCAACGCGCCACCACTTCGGCTGAAGATGCACTGCCCGGGACGGATGCTTTCCCGATATTCATGAAGGCTGGGGTGGGAAACGGGGGGTTCCGATGCTGCTCGTCGTGGCATTACTGGTGGTCGGAGGCACGGCGCTGGTGTCGCGCTGCGGCGGCCCGACAGCGTTCCACCGGCCATGTCGCCGCAGACGCAGGGGGTTGTTCGCGCGCTGTCGGGACCATACCTTCACCTTGGTCACGATTACCGATCTGGCAGGCCTCGCGCTGTACGGACTGGCCTGTGGCTTGTTGGCGCTGTTCGGCCCGGCCGTCTGATGCCGCGCAGGCGGAGCCAGGGCGGCTGGGCGGCGGTGCCCTGGTGGGGATGGGGCGTGGGCGCCGTGGCCCTCATCAGCGGGTTGTGGCAGGCGGCTGGGCAGTGGCCGGAGCGGACGGGCATCGCCCTGACCGTTGCGGCCGTGGGACTGGGCCTGAAACCGGGACGGCTGGCCGTACGGAGATGGACCGACCGCTCAGCTCTCGCCGCGGGGCCCCTACGGTATTCGCTGGCGCATCTCGATGCCCTAGATCCTCAGGCGTTCGAGCAGGCGGTCTGTTCCCTGCTGCGCCGGGACGGACTGACCGCGGAGCACGTGGGAAGAGCGGGGGACAAGGGCGCTGACGTACTCGTCGTCGACCGTTCGCGACGACGGGTCGTCGTCCAGTGCAAGCGGCTGCGTCCGGACCGCAAGGTCGGGGACCAGGACGTGCAGCGAGTCAACGGCACCTATCGCCACGACCACGGTGCCCAGTTTGCGGTGATCGTCACCACAGGAGGCTTTACGGCAGCGGCCAGAGCCAGCGGCCCACGCTACGGGATTCGCCTGGTGGACCGGGATGCGCTGGAGCGGTGGGCTGACCTGGGTGAGCCGCTGTACAGAATTCTGCGAATTCCCGACGAGGGCGTAAGACGTCGACGCCGGGCGGCCGGATCGTGGCGGAGTGGCAGGAACTAGGGTGACGGCGCAGTCGAACGAGATACATCTAATTCTGGTTCAGAACGGGCGAGTTGGCAGTATGAGGGGAATCATGTCGGACGAGATCGAGTCGGCGCGGATCCAGGTGTTCGGCGCCGACCCGCGTCACGCGGAACTCGAAGCGCGAGAGCTTCGTGAGGTTCTGCAGGGGCTGGACGACGCCAAGGTGCGCTTCGCTCCTTCTGAAGCGCCGGTCACCAGGGAGGGCGCGAAAGGGCCGGAACTGTTGACTCCGGAGGTCGTGCTCATCCTCACTACGGGCACTCTGGCGCTGGCACGGACTGCCATCAAGGCATGGGTCGAGGTACGGAAGAGCCGCAAGGTGCGTGTTGTACATGCCGACGGCACTGTCACGGAGTTCCAGGGCGGAGTGTCCGGGCGTGAGGTGAAGGCACTGCGCGACGGCCAAGGTGATGTGCCGGGAACCGGCCAGGGAGCCGGAAGATGAGCCGGAAGCATGCCTTACTCGTGGGCACCGCCACCTACGCGGATGTGAACTTCCCCGACCTGCCTTCAGTGCGTGCGGACCTTCACTATCTGAGCCAGGTACTGGAGATGCCGGCGGTAGGCCGGTACGAGAAGTGCGTACGGGTCGAGGACGCGTCGAAGACGGCCATCAAGCAGGCCGTTGAACGGTTTCTCCGGGACCGCGAGCCCGACGAACTGGTCGTGCTCTACATCAGCGGCCACGGGGCCTACGACCGTGAGGATGGTCAGCTCTACTACGTCACCACGGACACCGAGGCGGGTCGGCTCCAGCAGACCGCGCTCGAAGCCTCCTATGTGACGGACCAGTTGGAGAAATGCGCAGCTCGGCGCAGAGTCCTGCTCCTGGACTGTTGTTTCAGCGGCAGCGCGGTGCAGGGCTTTCGCAGCAAGGGAGTGTCACACTCGGCCGCCGCGCCGGTGGTCGAGGCAAGCGGCGTATATGTCATCACCGCGTCGCAACACTGGGAGCAGGCCTTCACCACTGATGCGGACCAGCCCTCGCAGTTCACCAAAGCGATGATCGAAGGCCTGCACTCAGGACAGGCGGACCTGGATGGCGACGGTCAGGTCTCGGCGAACGAACTCTTCCGGTATATCAGCCGTGACTTGAGGAAGGCACCTGACGGACGTCGGCAGACGCCGACCCAGTCCAGCCTTCAGGTGACCGGTGACGTCTATCTCGCCGATGCCGCCGCCGGACGCCAGATCCCCGCGCTCAAGCCGCTGCCCGCCGGCCTCACCGCGGTCACCGACGGAACCGGAGGGGCAGCGCCGGCCCCGGTCAAGGCAACCAGGGCGGTGCACGACGACTCCGCCTTCACCGACACCGACTGGGCAGACCTGCTGACGTACTACCAGCACTGTCTGGAGGCGGAGAACTCCAGTGACGAACTGCTGCCGCTGGTGGGCAGCGACCCGCCCCGCGTGGTCTGGCCGGCGAGGGAGGAAGTCCTGCTCTCCGGTGTGGAAGCCAGCGTGCAAGCGCCGGCACGCGTCGTGGACCTCGCCGAGCGAGCGCACAAGGAAGGCGCAGACCTCTGGTACGGATACCCCGTAGCCGTGCTCTACGACGGCAAGCGACAGGTGTGCGCACCGCTTGCCATGCGCCAGATCGAGATCGAACGTGGGCCACAGGGACCCAGTGTGGTGACTCCCACGGGGCCGATCATCCTGCATCCCAAGCTCGTTCTCGACCGGTTGGGCAAGGACGAAGGCAGGGAACTGCTCGCCGCCTACCAGCCCAACTGGCGACCGGGCTTCCGGGAGGACATGGTCCGCGATCTTCGCAGCCTGCTGCAGGAGCTGGGGCTGTCCGACACTGAGCATCTTGATCCCGGATCGCTCGGCGATGGCAGCTCGCTGTACGCCGCGCACGAAGGTGCCCGCAATGTGGCGGTCGTCTTCGCGGCCCGGCCGGACTCGGGGGCCACCGCGCAGCTGATGAAGGACTACAAGACGCTGGCGAGGAGCGTCGGGCAGTTCGCGGGCACTGCGCTCGGGGCATTCCCCGGGCGCGCGGACTCGGAAGCGGACGAAGGCGCCGAGGAAGACGTGCAGGTCGTCGCTCCGCTGGAACTGAACGAAGTGCAGGAAGCGGTCATCCGGTCCGCCATGGTCCGCAGGCTCACCGTCGCAACCGGACCGCCTGGCACTGGCAAGAGCCAGCTCATCGTCAACGCGGTCGCCACCGCCAGGGCGGCCGGCCAGACGGTCCTGGTCGCCTCCACCAACAACAAGGCGGTGGACGAGGTTTGGGAGCGCTGCGAAGCGCTGGCTCCGGGCCTTCTCGTGCGTACGGGTAACCAGAACGCCATAGAGGAAGAGTTGCGGACGCTGGAGCGGCTGACCCGCAGTGCTCGGCCCCACCAGTCTTCCCAAATGCACCGAGGCGAGCTGCGGAACCATCTGCGGGAGCAGGAGGCACTGCGTGGTCAACTTGCCGAAGCCGCCGGTAGAGAGCGGGAACTGGCGGACCTGGGCCGACTGCGCTTTTCCTTCGCAGCACAACGCCATGCTGCCCCTCAGACGCTCGCAGCTGCTCTGGGCGACGACGTGGCGCTTGGCCGCTGGTTGCGCCGAGCTCGCACGGCGGTGCGCCTCGGCTTCTTCGGGGGATGGCTGCGAAGCCGTTGCCTGCGCGGTATCGGCCCGCTGTCCGTCCAGACTTCCGGGCGCGCTGAATTCGCCGGCCTTGTGGCTTTCGCGGAGGCCGAGGCCGCTTGGCGGCAGAAAAGCACCGAGGCCGAAGGTGTAGCGGACGATCACGAACTCCTGACGGTGTCTCGGGAGACCGATCGACGGATACGCGAGACGGCGGCACTACTGCTGCAGGCGCTGGTGGCAGAGCAGGCGACGACCATCCGCGCGGCCCTTCACGACCGGATCGAAGCCGTGAAATCACGATCACCGCGGCAGTGGTCGTCCCTGGAGCGGATCCTGCCCCAGGTTTCGGGCTGGGCCGTCACCGCGAGGTCCGCACGGCGGTTCCGGGACCGCGCTGCCCTCTTCGACCTGGTCATCGTCGACGAGGCGAGCCAGTGCTCCACGCCAGATGTGCTGCCTTTGCTGTTTCGCGCACGGCGGGCTCTCGTGATCGGTGACCCCATGCAGTTGCAGCACATCACCACGCTTCAGCCCCGGCAGGAGGCCGAGGCGCATCGAGGGGCGGGGCTGCGAGCCAGCTGGCTTGATGAGCACCGGCTTGAGCACCGTCGCTACTCCTCGTTCCATGCGGCTGCCCACGCCGCGGGAAAGACTCTGCTGCTGGACGAGCACTTCCGCTGCCATCCGGACATCATCGGCATCTCCAATCGGCACTGCTACGGCGACCGGCTCACCGTTCTCACAGAACCCCGGTCATTGCGGCGCCTCGAAGGAGTTGCTGCGGTTCAGTGGCTCGATGTGACCGGAACCGCGCGCAGAGGCGGTAACGGATCGTGGATGAACGAGGAGGAGGCGGATCGGATTCACCTTTCGGTGGAGCGGCTGCTGATGCGGCTGCCTGATGGCTCGACGGTAGGGGTCGTCACCCCCTTCCGAGCGCAGAAGGAGCTGATCGCCGAGCGCTGGAAACACGAGTCGCGTGTCCGTATCGGTACGGTGCACACCTTCCAGGGAGGACAGCAGGACGTGATCCTGCTGTCGCTCGTCGCAGGCGCGAGAATGCGCCCGAGCGCGGTCAACTGGCTGTGCCGGGAGGTCAATCTGTGGAACGTGGCCGTTACCCGCGCTCGTTCGCACCTCATCGTGTTCGGCGACCGCGACTTCTGGGCGGCCCGGGCGGGGATGCCCGCTGTGCTGCTGGACGCGGCCGAGACCAAGGGCGCGTCGTCGTTGCCAGCCGCGGAACCGGGACAGCAGGATGAGCTGGTCGGCGACCGGCTCCAATTTCTTCTGAAGGCCGAGATCTCCGGAGTCCTGATCGATCGGAACGTCACGGTCGATGGCTATCCGTGCGACTTCGACGTCCGTCGGCGTACGGGTGCGACACAGGTCCAGCTGGATCACGGGGCGCCCGCCGACCTGGAGGACGGCGCCCGCCACCTGAGGCTTGCCCTCAGCCATGCGGCGCTGTTGCCGAACGGTGTGCGACTGCCTGCCTGGCACGTCTGGGCCGACCGGACGGAACGAGTGACGGAGCTACTCGGCGGCCAATGAGGACGAGGCACCGACATCGGAGTGCTGAGCGTCCGCGCCGGTCGCCCGGACGGCTATCCCAACCTCGATGGCAGCCAACCGTCGGCACCTTTCACTGAGTTGCCCAGCTCGACATCGTGCAGCAGAGGGGCAGGACAGGAGGCATCGAGGTGCAAGGCCTCGGCAGCAGCACTTTGAGCACGTCCGCCCCTACACCGACGACTTCGCACTACGATGCGGTCGGGGGATTTCTGTGAGTCGAGGCGCGCGCTGATGGCCTGAGCGTTTGCACGTCGTACGAGTCCTCCGACATCGACTTCTTCGCAGTCCGCCAGGAGCCCAACGTGCCGTATACGGCAGAGATCAGCCGCAGCAACCCGACGAGCATCATCTTTCTCGTCGATCAGTCGACCTCCATGAGCGACCCCATCGGCGGCGAGGTTCCGCAGCAGAAAGCTGATGTAGTTGCCGACGCCATCAACCGGCTGCTCACCGAACTCTCGGTCAAGTGCGCAAAGGAAGAGGGCGTCCGCGACTACTTCCACGTCGCGGTCGTCGGCTACGGCGCCACCGTCGGCTCGGCGTTCGCGGGCTCGCTCGCCGGACGGGACATCGTTCCCCTCAGCGAGGTGGCGGACAACCCGGCCCGCGTCGACGAGCGAAGCAAGAAGGTGCCTGACGGTGCCGGTGGTCTGGTCGAGACCGTGGTCAACTTCCCACTGTGGATGGACCCGGTCGCTCATGGTGGAACCCCGATGAACCGCGCCCTTCAGTATGCGGAGAGCCTGGTCGCCGCCTGGACCGAGCGGTACCCGGCGAGTTTCCCGCCCATCGTCATCAACCTGACGGACGGGCAGTCGACCGACGGCGACCCGACCGCGGCTGCCGAGGCCGTCACTTCGCACGCCACCGCCGACGGTGCCGCGCTGCTGTTCAACCTGCACGTGTCCGCCGCAGGGGGAACACCCACTGCGTTCCCCGACAGCGCGGACGGTCTCCCCGACAGCTACGCCCGCACGCTCTTCTCCATGTCGAGTCCTCTGCCGAGCCATATGCGTTCGTACGCCGCATCGCAGGGCCAGCGGGTCAGCGAGACCACGCGGGGCTTCGTCTACAACGCGGACATCACCACCGTCGTACAGTTCCTCGACATCGGCACCCGCGCCACCGAACTGCGGTGACGGCTCCACCCTCCTGCGTGTACGTCACTCACCTCGTGGCTCCCAAGTACGGGAGCACGGAGGCGGAATGCGAGGACGCCGTCGTTGTGCTCCCCGATCTCACGCACGACTACATGTTGCGAGAGCCCCTTACCGCGGGCGTCTGTGACGGGGCGACAGAGAGCGCCCTGGCCAAGGACTGGGCTCGGATGTTGTCCCGCGCGGCGGCCGAGCATGCCATGGAACGTCCGGAGCTACTGGCCGGCGGAACCGCCTTCGAGGAGTTCGCTTTGTCGGCGGTGGCTCAGTGGGATCCGTGGCTCGCGCGATACACGCAGGCACGTATGGAGGAAGGGCGCCCGCTGAAGTGGTACGAGCACACCAAGCTCGCCGAAGGCGCCTACGCGACGCTGCTCACTGTGCGCGTCGATCCAGACCGCGGGCCTGGCCCGAGTGCCGACTCCGCGTCGCCTGAACCGGGGTGGCGCTGGCAAGCGGCTGCTCTGGGGGACACCTGCCTGTTCCATCTGCACGACGACCGGCTGGTCCAGGCGTTTCCAGTAGGGACTGCAGACGAGTTCGGCACGGTCCCTGACCTCTTCGGCAGCCGCAATCGTGATGCGGCGCTGCTCGCCTGTCGCACTCGGTTCACCGAAGGCTGGTGCCGGCCCGGAGACCGGCTGCTTTTGATGACCGACGCACTGGCCGCGTGGTTTCTGTCGGCCCCGGACCAGGACATCGCCCTACGTCAACTGCTGGAATTCTCCGGGCCCGACGATCTGGGATCGTTCGTGGAGTGGCTGAACGGCCTCCGGGTCCGCCGGGAGCTGCGCAATGACGATGTGGCCGTTGTACGGATCGATTTCGAAGGGCGGTGAACGTGGTCTCGCCCACCGGTCAACAGAGGCAGTTTCCCAGCGGCGCCGCCTACGCGGAGGCCTTGCAGCACACACAGCTGTGTTTCGAGCACCCCGAACTCAAGGGCGCGATGCCGGAGCTGACCAAGCTCGGCCTGCCCCGCGCCATCTCCGGCGCTTTCGCGAGCGTGTTCTCGCTGACCTCTGCTGTGTCGGGTCAGCGGTACGCAGTCAAGTGCTTCACCCGTCACGTCCCTGACCAGGAGCTTCGCTACCAGGCCATCAGCAGTCGACTCGCGGTGTTGGACCCTGCCGAGCTGTCCCAGCCGTGGAATCTCGGCTTCGAGTACCTTCCCGACGCCATCGGCGTCGGCCAGGATCGCTACCCGATCCTGAAGATGGAATGGGCCGAGGCCGTCACGCTGTCCTCATGGCTCGACAACAACCACACCGACCGGTTCGCCGTGGAGCGTCTGGCCGACAGGTTCGAGGCTCTGACTCGTGACCTGTCCGATCACGAGATCGCCCATGGCGACCTCCAGCACGGCAACCTACTCGTCGCAAGCGACGACACCCTGCGTTTGGTCGACTACGACGGCATGTATGTGCCGGCGCTGGCAGGTCTCGGTGGTACCGAGCGCGGCCACCGCAACTACCAGTCACCCATGCGCGGAAATGACGACTTCGGGGCGGCACTGGACCGGTTCTCCGCCTGGATCATCTTCATGTCGCTCAAGGCAACCGCGGCAGACCCTGCTCTGTGGCCTCGGCTGCACGAACCCCGAGGTGAGTTTCTGCTGCTCACCGAGGAAGACTTCAGCAAGCCGGGCGGCTCCGCAAGGCTGCAGACGCTGCTCGCCCATCCAGATCCGACCGTGAGTGGCCTTGCGGACCAGGTGAGATCCTTGGCCTTTCAGCCGCTGGATGTGTTGCCCCCGCTCGCCCATGCGATCCCCAAGCAGCGGTCCGCCGCGCCGACGCCCACTTTGGTTTCGGCTTCCCCTGCTACCGCTGCTGCGGGGACGGGCGGACTGCCCGGCTGGATGGCTGGACACGTTCCCCCGCAGACAGCGCCACCAGCGGCCGGGCCTTCCGCCACTTCACCAGGCGGCTTCCACACCCGGACGCCGTTGGACGTCGTCACAGCGGTGTTGTGGCCTGCGCTGTTGGTCGTGACGGCTCTGTTGATCGTCGTCGGTTTCCCGGGCCCTCTCATCGGTGCCGGAGCGCCCGTCCTGGTTGCCGCCGTGATCACGGTCTTCGCGCGGAGCCGCCGGGTGGAGAGAGCACAGTCACGGGCAGTGCTGGCCAAACTGACGGACGAATTGGCCAAGCTGGAGGACCCCCTCAAGGCAGCCGAGAAACTGCACAAGGACAAGACGAAGTTCGACACGGCGGAGACAAAGCGGACCACCGCCTACCCGAAAGCCCAAGACGCGCTCACCGCCCAATACCACGCCGCGCTCAAGGAAGCTGAGAAGCGCAAGGTCCGGAAGCAACGCGACATCGACAAGAAGACTGACGCGCTCTCGGAGGAACTCCGTAAATCCCTGGCCAAAGCGCTCACTGACAAGCAGTCCGCATATGTCCGGGACCAGCTGGGCCGTCGGCTGATCGCAAAGTCCCCGCCGCACGGAATCGGGCCCAAACTCGCCGCTCGTCTCGCTGCGGAAGGGATCCGGACCGCAGCCGATTTCACGGGCTACCGGTCCGTGCAGAACAGCTCCTACAACAGCACCGGTGCCGTACTCGTGCTCAGCAGCGGTCGAGTCGCCAATGTTCAGGGAATCGGCGAGGCCAAGGCCATCGCTCTCGATGTCTGGCGTAGAGACCTGATCGCGTCCGCCGTGGCCCGGCAGCCGAGCGCTTTGAGCACAGCGGAGCGCCAGCAGATCGAGCAGGGCAACACTCGTCGCCGGGCGCAGCTCGCCGACCAGCGCAAGGCTGTGGAGTCCGAGACCGAGGCCATGCGTGAGCGGGCCCAAAAGGATCTGCAGAACGGCCAGCAACGGCTCGCCCGGGAGAACACGCTGGCAGGTGACAGGGCCCGGCAACAGCGTGAGGAGTTCGGCCGACGTGCGATCGGACTTCAGCAGAACAGCGCACTGCACGGGACACTGAGCGCCTCCAAGGAGGCCGCCAAACTCCAGCACCGAGGGCTGTCATACGCACGCTACCTGCGGTTCCTGTACATCGGTCACTGAGGCCGCACGCGGCCGGAGACAGTGACGCAGACTGGTCGGATCAAGGCTTGACGGTCCGGCGTGGCGACGGTGGGCGGGTCTCGACGCGACGCTCATATGACGGATGGTGGGTTGCCGAGACCGATGCCGAGTGGGTTGGCTTTGTGCCGGCAGGCGTCTTGCCGCTTGTTCCTGACCCGCTGAACAGGGCCAGCAGTAACAGGACCAGCAGGAGACCGCCACCTCCAGTGCCCGCCGTAGCGGGGGAGTGTAAATCTAACGGCGGATCCGACGATCACGGGAGAGACGTCAAGTGACTGACACCGCCATGGAGTTGGAGACCGTGAAGCCTGTCGAGAGTGCCCAGCCTGGGCAGCCTGCGCCCGTGTCCGACGAGCAACTGGTCGCGATGCTGGTGGAGCGGGCCCGGTCGGAGGGGCTGCAGCTGACCGGGCAGGGTGGGCTGCTGCAGCAGCTGACCAAGCGGGTCTTGGAATCTGCCCTGGAAGGCGAGATCAGCGATCACCTCGGCTATGACAGCCACGATGCCGGCGGCAGGGGCAGCGGCAACTCCCGCAACGGGGGCCGGGCCAAGACCGTGCTGACCGACGTCGGGCCGGTCGAGGTCAAGGTCCCGCGTGACACCTCGGGCACGTTCGAGCCGCAGATCGTCAAGAAGCGGCAGCGGCGGCTGACCGGGGTCGACGAGATGGTGCTGTCGCTGTCCGCGAAGGGGCTCACTCACGGCGAGATATCCGCCCACCTGGCCGAGGTCTACGGCGCCGAGGTGTCCAAGCAGACCATCTCCACCATCACCGACAAAGTGATGGAGGGCATGGCCGTGTGGCAGAACCGGCCCCTCGACCGCGTCTACCCCGTCCTGTTCGTGGACGCCATCAACGTCAAGATCAGGGACGGGAAGGTCGCCAATCGCCCCATCTACGTGGTGATGGCGGTGACCGTGGACGGCACCCGCGACATCCTCGGCATCTGGGCCGGCGACGGCGGCGAGGGCGCCAAGTACTGGCTGCACGTGTTCACCGAGCTGAAGAACCGCGGCCTGGACGACGTGCTCATGCTGGTCTGCGACGGGCTCAAGGGCCTTCCCGAGGCCGTGGAGACCGTCTGGCCTCGCACGATTGTCCAGACGTGTGTGGTTCACCTGCTGCGGAACTCGTTCCGGTACGCCGCCCGTCAGGACTGGGACAAGGTCGCCAAGTCCCTCAAGCCCGTCTGCACCGCGCCCAGCGAGGACGCGGCGACGGAAAGGTTCCTGGGGTTCCAGGAGGCGTGGGGGAAGAAGTATCCGGCGATCGTGAAGCTGTGGTGGGACGCCTGGGCCGAGTTCGTGCCCTTCCTCTCCTTCGACGTCGAGATCCGCAAGGTCATCTGCAGCACGAACGCGATCGAGAGCGTCAACGCCCGCATCCGCAGGGCCGTCCGTGCCCGCGGGCACTTCCCCAACGAAGCCGCCGCCCTCAAGTGCATCTACATGGCGCTGATGAGCCTGGACCCGACCGGGAAGGGCCGCAAGCGGTGGACCATGCGCTGGAAAGCACCCCTCAACGCATTCCAGATCGCCTTCGAGGGCCGCCTGACCCCGAGCCACAACTGACCATCAACAACCAAGATCAGCCGTTAAATTGACACACCCCCACCCAGCCTTCCTCTGCATTGTCCACTTCCGGGGGGAGGATCGCATGCGGCAGTGACAACGGCCTTGTTCATGCCGGAAGCTTGGTGGCGGGCCGACTTCGCGGCGGCTTTCCTGTCCGGCCATTTCTGCTGTCTTCTCTCGGCGGTTCGGGCGCTGCCTCCGGGCATTGGGCGGGTCGCTGCGCCTATGAGCGGGCGGCTCGCGGGGGTAACGCCCTCCGGCATGATTTGGTCCGCGGCTGGTCCGAGCAGAACTTCATTGGGTGCCAGAGAGTAACTAGAAGAACCCGACTGATTGCATTGGGTAGCTATCGTGTCGGGTTGCCTGGAGCGCAACGATGCCTCCAGGCAACCGACTTCAGGCTCTAGAAGAACCCAAGTTTTTTCGGACTGTATGAAACAAGAACGTTCTTGGTCTGCTGATAGTGCTCCAGCATCATCTTGTGCGTCTCGCGTCCGATTCCGGACTGCTTGTAGCCGCCGAAGGCTGCGTGCGCGGGGTACGCGTGGTAGCAGTTCGTCCATACGCGGCCCGCCTGGATCGCCCGGCCCGCGCGGTACGCCGTGTTGATGTCCCGCGTCCACACCCCGGCCCCGAGGCCGTACGTCGTGTCGTTGGCGATTTTGATGGCGTCGTCGAAGTCGTCGAACGAGGCCACCGAGACGACCGGACCGAAGATCTCCTCCTGGAAGATCCGCATGCGGTTGTCGCCCTCGAAGATCGTCGGCTGGACGTAGTACCCGCCCTTCAACTCGCCGTCGTAATCGGCGCGTTCGCCGCCCGTGAGGATCCTGGCGCCTTCGTTGCGACCGATGTCGATGTAGGAGAGGATCTTCGTGAGCTGCTCGCCGGACGCCTGCGCGCCGATCATCGTGTCCGTGTCGAGCGGGTGGCCGGGCTTGATGAGTTCGGTGCGCGCGACGGCCGCCTGGAGGAAGTCCCCGTAGTTGCCGCGCTGGATCAGACCGCGCGACGGGCAGGTGCACACCTCGCCCTGGTTCAGCGCGAACATGGTGAAGCCCTCGAGGGCCTTGTCGCGCAGGTCGTCGTCCTTGTCCCATACGTCGTCGAAGAAGATGTTCGGCGATTTGCCGCCCAGCTCCAGGGTCACCGGCTTCAGGTTCTCGGCGGCGTACTGCATGATCAGCCGCCCGGTCGACGTCTCGCCCGTGAACGCCACCTTCGCCACCCGCGCACTGGACGCGAGCGGCTTGCCCGCCTCCTCGCCGAAGCCGTTGACGATGTTCACCACGCCCGGCGGCAGCAGATCCCCGACCAGGCTCATCCAGTAGTGCAGCGAGACGGGGGTCTGCTCGGCGGGCTTGATGACCACCGCGTTGCCCGCGGCCAGCGCCGGCGCGAGCTTCCATGTGGCCATCAGGATCGGGAAGTTCCACGGGATGATCTGCGCGACGACGCCGAGCGGCTCGTGGAAGTGGTAGGCGACGGTGTCGTCGTCGACCTCGCTGAGTGCGCCCTCCTGGGCGCGGACCGCGCCGGCGAAGTAGCGGAAGTGGTCGATGGCCAGCGGGATGTCCGCGGCCAGCGTCTCCCGCACCGGCTTGCCGTTCTCCCAGCTCTCCGCGACCGCCAGCGGCTCCAGGTACGCCTCCATCCGGTCGGCGATCTTCAGCAGGATGTCGGAGCGCTCGGTCGCCGAGGTGCGGCCCCAGCTCGGCGCGGCCGCGTGCGCCGCGTCGAGCGCCCGCTCCACGTCCTCCGCCGTGCCGCGCGCCACCTCGGTGAACGTCTCCCCGTTCACCGGAGACGGGTTCTCGAAGTACTGCCCACGAGCCGGAGGCACGTACTCGCCGCCGATGTAGTGGTCGTAGCGCGTCTGGTAGGAGACGATCGCGCCCTCGGTTCCGGGCGCCGCGTAACGGGTCATCCTGCTCTGCCTCCCTCAGCAGCGCTGCCCGCCGTTGGGCAGCTCTCCGCGGGAGGGTAGGGAGGCGGACGTTGCAGGTACGTTGCAGCGCTGGTCGGGACCGCCTGAAGACTGGCCCGCCCATGTTCATGTCCACTCCACGCCCACGCCTACGGATGCGGGTGTGGCCATCCGGCGGGTGCCGCCAGCTCCGACTCCAGCGAGGTGAGCCGCGCCCGCGTCGCGGCCGTCGGGCGGGAGGCCGCGAGCGCCCGCCAGACGTCGACGTCGTCCTCGCCCCATGACGAGTGGGCCCAGTCCGCCAGCAGATCGGGGTCGCCGCAGGCGATCAGCGCCGCGCGCAGACCGTCCGCGAGACGACTCCTGAGCCGCACCACCGCCGGCGCCTGGGACGTCGGCAGCGGCGGCCCGGTGTACGCGTTCACGGCCGCCGTCACCGCGCCGGCCGCCAGCCGACGTTCGACGACGGCCAGGTCCGACTCGCAGCCGACCGTGAGCCGGTAGGGACGCGAGGCCAGCAGCCCCGGGCCCAACACCCCGCGCAGCCGGGCGAGTTCGGCCCGCAGCGTCACCGGCGGCGCCGACTCGTCCTCGTACAGCGCGCACAGCAGCTCTTCACCCGTCAGACCCTCGGGGTGACGGGCCAGCAGCACGAGTATCTCGCTGTGCCGACGGCTCAGCCTGATCCGCCGGCCGCCGGTGACCAGACACGCCTCGTCCCGGCCGAGCACGGTCAGCCGCGGTGCGTCGGCGGCCGGCCGCTCGGGGGCGAGCAGCGCAAGATGGGCCTCCGCGGCCCGCGCGACCGCCTGCACGAACCCCAGGCTGTGCGGATGCGCCAGTCCGTTCCCGCCCGTGATGTCCACGGCGCCCAGCACCCGCCCGGTGCGCGGATCGTGCACCGGGGCGGCCGCGCACGTCCACGGCTGAACCCGCCGGATGAAGTGCTCGGCCGCGAACACCTGCACCGGCCGGTCCAGGGCGACCGCCGTGCCCGGCGCGTTCGTCCCCACCGCGTTCTCCGCCCACCGCGCACCCGGCACGAAGTTCATCCGCCCCGCCTGCCGTCGCGTCGCCGCGTGACCCTCGACCCACAGGAGCCTGCCGCGCGCGTCGCACACCGCCAGCAGATGCTCGCCGTCCGCGGCGAACGTCCCCATCAGCTCGCGGAACAGGGGCATCACCCGCGCCAGCGGATGCTCGGAGCGGTAGGCGCCGAGCTCACCGTCGGTCAGCTCCACGCGCGCGGTGCCGTCGGGACCGACACCGGCCCGCGCGGAACGCCGCCACGAGTCGGCCACGACGGCACGCACCGGTCGCGGCACGGTGCCCGCCTCGGTGAACGTCTCGTGCGCCCGTCGCAGGATCCGTACTTGTTCGGCGGGGTCGGCCCCCGGTTCCAGGGCCACCCAGGGATCGGTCAACTCGTCCTCCCGGAAGGCGAAACGGCTGGGGCAGGGCTGGGGGTAGGGCTTCGGATACGGCTGGGGACATCGTCACTCCGGGTACGCGGCCCGACAACCGTTTGGACGATGGTCACCCGAAAGACGAGCATCCGGTTTCGATCCGGTTCGGCTCGGACGGAGTTGACGAGCGTCCGCTGCCGGCCCTGGCGCCGGCTCCGGCCCTGGCTCCGGCCCCGGCCCTGGCACCGGCTCCGGCGCGCCACGCCGCCGGCGTCGCGCGCAACCGCGCCTGCACGCCCCGGCGAGTCTCGCGGGCGGGACACTCCACGGTCCGGGTCGCGCCGCTCAGGCCCGTTCCGCCCCCGCCCCCGTCCCCGTTCCGGCCCCGGCCTTGGCCCCCGGCTCCGCCACCCCCGCCCCCACCGCTGCCGGATCGTCCAGCACGGCCCGTACCACCGAGTGCGCGGCCCCCAGCAACGGTCCCTCGGAGCCCAGCCGGGAGACGGACACGGGGCAGGCGGGGCCCGCCGTACGCCGGGAGAGTTCGGTCTCGAGGGACGGCAGCAGCCAGGGCGCGAGCGCGGCCAGGGCGCCGCCGAGCACGACGCCCTCCGGATCCAGCAGATTGAGCGCCCCGGTGAGGGCGATCCCCATGGCTGTTCCCGCTTCGCGCAGAGCGCGCCGGACGTCGGGATCGCCGTCCGCGGCGCGCCCCGCCAGGAGTCCGACGCGGTCCTCGCCCGGTTCCAGCCCCGCCGCCCGCAGCACCGCCTCCTCGCCGGCGTACTGCTCCAGACAACCCCGTCCGCCGCACACGCACGCCGGACCGTCGGGGTGGACCGGCACATGGCCCAGCTCGCCGGCGAAGCCACGCGTGCCGCGCAGCAGGTTGCCGTCCATGACCAGGGCCGCGCCG
Organism: Streptomyces sp. NPDC001858; assembly: GCF_053594615.1. Classification (NCBI taxonomy): domain Bacteria; kingdom Bacillati; phylum Actinomycetota; class Actinomycetes; order Kitasatosporales; family Streptomycetaceae; genus Streptomyces; species Streptomyces sp. NPDC001858. The sequence continues at coordinate 141,200 of NZ_JBSFEV010000020.1, read as the reverse complement.
ATGCCGATCTCCGCCGAGACGTGGAGGAAGTTCCCCGGGGTGTCCGCGCCGAGCCAGAGCTCGGCCAGTCCGCCGAAATTGGCCTCGTTGTCCACGGTCAGCGGGAACCCGTCGGGCAGCAGCGCGCCGAGGTCGACGTCCTGCCAGTCGAGGTTCGGCGCGCGGACGACCGTACGGGCGTCCCGCGCGACCAGGCCGGGGACGGCCACGGCGAGCCCGGCCGGCCACAGCCCCTCGCGCTCCGCCTCGGCGACGACTTGGCGCACGAGCGCGGTCAGTTCCTCGACCACGGGCTCGGGGGAGCGGCCGCGGTTCGTGCCGTGCCGCACGGCACGCGCGCGTACCTCGCCGCGCAGGTCGACGGCGCAGACCGCAAGATGGTCGACGCCGATCTCGGCGCCTATGCCCGACGGGCCGCGCCCGCTGACCGCCAGCGCCGAACCGGGCCGCCCGACCCGGCCGGGGCGCTCGGGGCCCAGCTCCTCCAGGAGTCCGGTGCGTATGAGTTCGTCGACGAGGGTCGAGACCGCCGCGCGGGTCAGGCCGATGCGTGAGGCGACCGCCGCCCGCGAGAGCTGGCCCTCGGCGCTGACGGCGTGCATCACCCGGGCCAGGTTGCGGCGGCGCATGCCCTGCTGGGTGTCGGGCAGTGCGCGCCCCGGACCGGCCGACCGGGCTTCATGCAGCGGTGCGGTCATGCCTCCGTCGATTCGTCGATTCATCGATGCGCTAATTCAGCGATTGATTGAGTGATGCATTGATTCGGCGATGAGTTGATCCGTCGATGCTCAGTGGGCGTCGGTGCTCCGTTCCAGCAGCGGGGCCGCGTCGGAGAGTACCCCGGCGATCCTGGCCAGTGTCGTGTCGTCGCGCTCGACGGCGTCCAGCACCGGACCCCGCGCGGTGTTCCAGCGGCGGGCGACGGCGGCCGGGTCCTCCCCGGTCAGCAGGCCCGCCGCCTGCGCCGCCGCGCCCAGCGCGACGAGCTCCTTGGCCTCGGGCACCTGCACCGGCCGCCCGGACAGCCGGCGCACGGTCTGCTGCCAGGCCGTGCCCCGGGCGCCTCCGCCGATCAGCAGGAGCGGGGCCGAACGGTCCGCGTCCTCGTCGAGGACGAGGTCGAGCGCGCCCAGCAACGAGTGCACGGCGCCGTCGTAGGCGGCCTGCAGCAGCTGACCGGCGGTCGTGTCGTGGCGCAGGCCGTGCAGCAGGCCGGAGGCGTTCGGCAGGTTCGGGGTGCGCTCGCCGTCCAGGTACGGCAGGAGCGTGAGGTGCGCGGTGGGTTCCACCGTCTCGCGGTCCAGGCCCAGCAGGGCGGCGACGCGGTCGACGGCGAGCGTGCAGTTCAGGGTGCAGGCCAGGGGCAGCCAGTCGCCGTGCGCGTCGGCGAAGCCGGCCACGGTGCCGGTGGGGTCGGTGGGGCGGTGCTTCGCCACCGCGTACACCGTGCCCGAGGTGCCGAGGCTCAGCACGGGCGTGCCGGGGCGCAGCCCGAGCCCGAGCGCCGCTGCGGCGTTGTCGCCGGTGCCCGGGGCGACCAGCGTGCCCTTGGCGAAGGGCAGGTCGTGGCTGTCCCGGACCGTGCCGGCCACCTCACCCGGCCGCACCACCCGAGGGAGCAGCGCGGGGTCGAGCCCCACGTGGGCGAGGATCTCCTCGTCGTACTTCTCGGTGCCGGACGCCCACCAGCCGGTGCCGGAGACATCGCCGCGGTCGGTGGTGCCCTCGCCGGTCAGGCGCTCGGTGAGGTAGTCGTGGGGGAGGCGCACGGCCTTGGTCGCGCGCAGGGCCTCCGGCTCGTTCTCCGCCAACCAGGCCCACTTCGTGACCGTGAAGGAGGCCGCCGGAACGGACCCGGTGCGCTCCGCCCAGAACTTCGCGCCGCCGAGTTCCTCGGTCAGCCGACGGGCCTGCGGGGCCGAGCGCACGTCGTTCCACAGCAGCGCCGGACGCACCGGCTCTCCGCGCTCGTCGAGCGTGACGAGCCCGTGCTGCTGCCCGCCGATCGACACCGCGGCAGCCTCGCGCGCCGCGTCGCCGCACTGGTGCAGCGCCTCGCGCAGCGCGTCCCACCACTGGCGCGGGTCGCTCTCGCGGCCGGCCCCGGAGGACACGGTGTGCGGCGCCTGACCACTCGCGACGACCTCGCCGGTGGCCGCGTCGACGACGAGGACCTTGGTGGACTGGGTGGACGTGTCCACGCCGACGACGAGCGGACCCTCGGCTGCTGACATCGGGCTCTCCCTCAAGTTTTTCCGCGGCTCTGCGGGATCTGTCTTCCCAGAGAATGCTTCCGCATACTAATTTGTAAACGGCCATGACGAAATAGCCGGCAGCACAGCTTCACCAGCACGACTTCACCAGCACAGGTGCAACAGCACAGCTGCACCAGCACAGCTGCACCAGCACAGCTGCACCAGCACAGCTGCACCAGCACAGCTTCATCAGCACGACCCAGCAAGACAGACTTCAAGCAAGGAGCCGCGGCATGAGCTACCAGCCCACCCCCGACGACAGGTTCACCTTCGGCCTGTGGACCGTCGGCTGGCAGGGACGGGACCCGTTCGGCGACGCCACGCGACGTGCCCTGGACCCGGTCGAGACGGTGCAGCGCCTGGCCGAGCTGGGCGCCTACGGCGTGACCTTCCACGACGACGACCTGATCCCCTTCGGGTCCTCCGAGAGCGAGCGCGAGGAGCACATCAAGCGCTTCCGCGCGGCCCTGGACACCACCGGCATGACCGTGCCGATGGCCACCACCAACCTCTTCACGCACCCCGTCTTCAAGGACGGCGCGTTCACCGCGAACGACCGTGACGTGCGCCGCTACGCCCTGCGCAAGACGATCCGCAACATCGATCTGGCCGTCGAGCTCGGCGCGAAGATCTACGTCGCCTGGGGCGGCCGTGAGGGCGCGGAGTCGGGTGCGGCCAAGGACGTGCGCGTGGCTCTCGACCGCATGAAGGAGGCCTTCGACCTCCTCGGCGAGTACGTGACCTCCCAGGGCTACGACCTGAAGTTCGCGATCGAGCCCAAGCCGAACGAGCCGCGCGGCGACATCCTGCTGCCCACCGTCGGCCACGCCCTGGCGTTCATCGAGCGCCTGGAGCGTCCGGAGCTGTACGGCGTCAACCCCGAGGTGGGCCACGAGCAGATGGCCGGGCTGAACTTCCCGCACGGCATCGCCCAGGCGCTGTGGGCGGACAAGCTCTTCCACATCGACCTCAACGGCCAGTCCGGCATCAAGTACGACCAGGACCTGCGCTTCGGCGCCGGCGACCTCCGTTCCGCGTTCTGGCTGGTCGACCTGCTGGAGAGCGCCGGTTACGCGGGCCCGAAGCACTTCGACTTCAAGCCGCCGCGCACCGAGGACCTCGACGGCGTGTGGGCGTCGGCCGCGGGCTGCATGCGCAACTACCTGATCCTCAAGGAGCGGGCCGCCGCGTTCCGCAACGACCCCGAGGTCCAGGAGGCCCTGCGCGCCTCCCGCCTGGACGAGCTCGCCCAGGCCACCGCCGCCGACGGCCTGCAGAGCCTGCTCGCCGACCGCGGCGCCTTCGAGGACTTCGACGCGGACGCGGCCGCCGCCCGGGGCATGGCGTTCGAACGCCTCGACCAGCTCGCCATGGACCACCTTCTGGCCGCCCGGGGCTGAACCCACGCGCACGCGTGTGTGCAGCGATGAGCGTGCACACACGCGTGCCGCGGAACGACCGCTGTTCGAGCGTTCTCCGTACGCAGTGCGCCGGAACCATGCCGTCCATGCCATGGATCGGTATCAACTGCCGTGCGGGGGTCGCGCTCCGAGCGGTGCACCGCGACGCTGGACCGTATGGCCATGCCGCCCGTACCGCCCCAGCCGCCCGGACCGCCGGGCGACACACCGCCGCCCGGTGGATTCGGACCGCCGCACTCCGGCTTCGGACACGACGACGGGACAGGGGGAGGGGGCGGTTGGTCGCCGCCTCCGCCGTCCCGGCCGCCGGGCGGTGCCGGACGGCGCCGGAACCCGCTCTTCGTCGTCCTCACCCTGCTGGTCGTCGCCGGAGCCGTCCTCGCCGTCGTGCTGATGTCCTCGGGCGGCGACGACTCACCGGACGACGGGCCGACCGGCAGCAGCACGGCCTCCACTCCCGGCCCGTCCTTCAGCCTGCCGGTCGAACTGCCCAGCGGCCTGCCGACCGAGCTGCCGTCGCAGTTCCCCACCGAGCTGCCGAGCGAACTGCCGACGGAGATTCCGAGCGAGCTGGAGTCGCTGCTGCCCTCCCTGAGCGAGCTGCTGCCCTAGCCTCCACGCGCGCGCGTACTCCGTGCCCCGCAGGGGGCCACGCGCGCGTGCCGAGGCGCGCGTCGTCTCTCAGATGCCTCAGATGCCCCGCGGCAGCCGCACATAGGTGACGGTCGTCTCGATGCCGCTGTCGACCAGCCGCCCCTGCGCGTCGAACGCGCCGGTGCCGTCCGTCATCCCGAAGTCGTTGTCGTTGATGAGCGCCAGCGTGTCGTCGTCCACGCGCGCGACGCCCTCGATCTTCCCGGGCACCCCGGCGACCTTGCCCAGGTCGACGACCAGCCGCTTGGACAGCACCGGGACACCCGACGCGGCGGGGTCGGCCAACTGCTCCAGCGACGGCGTCGTGGCGTCGTCGTCCCAGCGGCTGCCCAGGATGTTCGCCGACCGGCTGAGCCGGACCAGCTGCAGCCGAGCGGCCTTGTCCGTGCGCTCCTCCACCAGCAGCCGGTCGCCGCCCACGGCGACCACCGAGGAGATCTTGAGCTCGGAAGTGTCGTCCTCGCTCGGGTCGACCACGTCGATCGGGTCGAAGCGGTACGCGTACTCGGCCGTGACCGCCTTCTTCTTCGGCGAGAAGCGCAGCAGTCGCGCGGTCCGCGAGCCCTCTCCCGCTGCGGTGTCCGGGAGCGACAGCGGGCTCTGCACCGCCAGCACGAGGTCGCCGCCCGGGAGTTGGGCGAGCCCCTCGAAGCCACGGTTGATCTTCCGGTGCAGCAGGACCGCGGGCAGCGCCTCCACGACCGGGTAGCCCGCGCCGGTCAGCTTCAGCCCCTCGGGCACGTAGCGCGTCAGCACCTTCCCGCGCGCGGAGACGTGCACCAGCGAAGGACCGTACTCGTCGACGAGCCAGAAACTCCCGTCCGCCGCCCGCACGATGCCCTCGGTGTCCAGCCCGTTCGGGTTGTAGGACAGGGGCGTCTGGGCGTCGTAGGAGTACGGCGCCTCATCGCGCCCCTCCTGGTTGGGCAGCCCCGTCACGGGCTTCCCCGACGACGTGGTGACCGGGATCGCCTGGAGCACCTTCACGGTGTCCCCGGACACCCGGATCCGCACGATGGCCGGGTCGAACCCCGGCACGGGGAACGTGCGGCGCTTGGTGCCGCCGACCTTGATCTGACCGTTGGGTCCGCGGTCGGTGACCGTCCAGAACTCGCCCTTGCGGCCCGCCGGATAGATGTCGCTGCCGATGCCGCCGAGGTCCACGCCCCGGTCGTCGGCCACCGTGCCGGGCAGCAGCGCGTTGCTGAACGCCCCGAGCGGGATGTCGCCGAGCGTCGCGGTCCGGGTGACATGCGCCGAGTGGGACGACGTATCCGCCGCGGCCGGTCCGGCGGTGGCGAGCGCGGCCAGCACGGCGAGGGGTACGCCCGCCGCGACGGAACGGTGGACGCGGCGCCTGCCGGCGGCATGCGGGGACATCGGGCCTCCTGAGGGGCAGTTAGGCAAGTTCGTTGACAGCGGCCAGAGTTGGCGCACGCACCGAACGCCGTGCGACCTGCGGGTGAACGTGGGGCGTCGGCCGTCCATCGGGCCGACGCCCGGTCCAAAACGGGGTGTTGCTCCCGGTGCGGATCGGGGGCTAACCCCGCCCTAGGAAACCGCTTCCTCACTGTCGGGCCGAGCCGCCGCCAAGGCCGTCGCCGGGTCGTGAGCCGCGTCCCCGACGGCCGTCCAACGGCCCCGCTCCTTGCGGTACGGCCGCCAACGGCCGTCCCGCCCCAGCCGCAGTTGGCAGGCCGCCCCCTCGCCGACCACCGTCCACCGGTTCCCGCGCGCCCGCAGCACGGGCCGTTCGTCCTCCTCCCAGGCCGATTCCAGTGCCGCACGCGCGCGTGCGAGCGCCTCGCCCTCCACCGTCCACTCTTCCTCGAGCACGGACAGCGCGGCCGCCCCTCCATGCCGCCATGCACGCACGGCCGCTGCCAGTTGCTCCCGGCTGCGCCCCGACCCGGCGGCAAGCCGGCCGACCACGTCCGCGGTGGGTCCGTCCACTGCCTGCGGGCCTTCGAGAACGCCCGCCGCCAGCCGGACCGCGTCCTGGCCGAGCGTCAGCGCGGCGCGGGCCGCGGCGGGGGCCGCGGCTTGGGATACGGCCGTGGCTTGGGGCGCTGCTTCGGGCGCACGTCGTTGGGCCTCCTCGCGGAGCGCCTCCGCCAGCAGCAACTGCGCCGCGACGGCCGTCCGGGCGGCCAGGATCTCCAACGCCGCCGGTTCCACCCCGGCCGGCGGCGGCGCATCCGTGTCCAACGAGGGCGGGACGCCCGGTTCCTGAGGGAACTCGGGCGCGGCGGGCAGCGGAGGCAGGATGCTCCCGGCCGCGTACGCCTGCGCCGCGTCCACCCCCTCGGGCCGGGTCGGCTCGGCTTCGGCCCGCGCAGCCGTGCCACGCGCCTGGAGGTCGTCCAGCAGGGCCTGTTCGGCGCGCCCCCGAAGCAGCAGCAGGACGAACGGATCCTGGTCGAGCAACCTCGCCACCTGGTAGCAGACCGCCGCCGTGTGACCGCACTGGTCCCATGCGCCGCAGTCGCACTCCGCCTCCAGGTCTCCGAGCCCCGGGAGCAGGTCGACGCCGGCCGCCTCGGCGTCCTCGACCAGGTGGGACGGCATCTCGCGGTCGAGCAGCGCGGCCACATGTCCGGCCCGCTCGACCGCCAGGTCCAGGAACCGGTCCCACTGCGCGTCCGAGAGCCGGTCGAGCAGCACGTCGGCTCGGTGCGACGTGCGATCGTGGTCCTGGACGACGGCCGTGACGCGCCCCGGCCGCACCGACACCGCGCCGACGGCGCCCGCGCGCGCGAGGCGGCGGCCCGTTTTCACCTGCTCCCCGTCCAACGCGCCGTCCTCCAACGCGGCCAGCCACGCCCGACCCCACCACGTCTGCGCGAATCCCTTCCCGCGCGCGGGAGGCAACGCGGCGAAGGTCCGTTCCTCGGTGCTGTCGTGCCGGTTCATCGCAGCTCCACCAGGTCGGCCAGTTCGGCGTCCGTCAGTTCCGTGAGCGCCGCTTCGCCGGCCCCGAGAACGGCGTCGGCGAGGTCTTGTTTACGGCGCAGCATGTCGGCGATGCGGTCCTCGATCGTCCCCTCGGCGATCAACCGGTGCACCTGCACCGGCCGGGTCTGGCCGATGCGATACGCCCGGTCCGTGGCCTGCGCCTCGACGGCCGGGTTCCACCAGCGGTCGTAGTGCACGACATGCTCCGCGCGCGTGAGGTTGAGGCCGGTGCCGGCCGCCCGGAGCGACAGCAGGAACACCGGGACCTCACCGTCCTGGAAGCGCTGGACCATGGCCTCGCGCTCGGCGACGGGCGTGCCGCCGTGCAGGAACTGAGTGGGCACGCCTTGTGCCGCAAGATGCTGTTCGAGCAGGCGCGCCAAGCGCACGTACTGGGTGAAGATCAGCACGCTCGCCCCCTCGGAGAGGAGCGTGTCGAGCAGCTCGTCCAGCAGCTCCAGCTTCCCGGAGCGTCCGGCCGTCCGCGGCTGTTCCTCCTTCAGGTACTGCGCCGGATGGTTGCAGATCTGTTTGAGGCCGGTCAGCAGCTTCACGATCAGCCCGCGTCGCGCCATGTCGTCGGCCTCGGCGATCGCCGCCAGCGTCTCGCGCACCACGGCCTCGTACAGGCCCACCTGCTCGGTGGTGAGGGAGACGGGACGGTCGGTCTCGGTCTTGGGCGGCAGCTCGGGGGCGATCCCCGGGTCCGACTTGCGGCGGCGCAGCAGGAACGGTCCCACCAGCCTGGCCAGTCGCTCCGCAGCCGCCGGATCCCCGCCGGACTCGATGACGCGCGCGTACCGCCTACGAAAGGCCCCGAGCCGGCCGAGCAGGCCCGGCGTCGTCCAGTCCAGGATCGCCCACAGCTCCGACAGATTGTTCTCCACCGGGGTACCCGTGAGCGCCACACGCGCGCGTGAGCCGATGGTGCGCAGCGCCCGCGCGGTCGCCGAGTAAGGGTTCTTCACATGCTGCGCCTCGTCCGCCACGACCAGACCCCACGGCGCCTCGCCCAGCCGGCCCGCGTCCAGCCGCAGCGTGCCGTACGTGGTGAGTACGACCTCCCCGTCGGCCAGGGTCTCCAGATCACGTCGCGGCCCGTGGAAGCGGCGCACCGGCGTGCCCGGCGCGAACCGCTCGATCTCCCGCTGCCAGTTGCCCATGAGGGACGTCGGACAGACCACGAGGGTGGGTCCCGCGGTCTCGGCGTCCGTCTGGCGGTGCAGGTGCAGGGCGATCAACGTGATCGTCTTGCCGAGCCCCATGTCGTCCGCCAGACAGCAGCCCAGTCCGAGGGCGGTGCTGCGGGCCAGCCAGTCCAGGCCGCGCCGTTGGTAGTCGCGCAGCGTCGCGTCGAGCGCGGCCGGCTGCTCGATCGGGTCCTGCGTCTCATGATGCGTCAGGCGCTCCCGCAGGGCCGCCAGCCAGCCGGTGGGCTGTACGTCGACCCGGCGGCCGTCCACCTCGGTGGAGCCCGTCAGAGCCGCGCCCAGCGCTTCCACGGGCGTCATCTTGCGGTCCTGCTGCATGCGGGCACGGCGCAGTTCCCGGGGGTCGATCAGGACCCACTGGTCACGCAGCCGCACCAGAGGCCGGTTGGCCTCGGCCAGCCGGTCCAGTTCCTCGCGCGTCAGTTGCCGGTCGCCCAGTCCGAACCACCAGGTGAAGGTCACCAGCGCGTCCGCCGACAGGAAGGACGGCGTGTCCGATCCGGTGCGATCCGGCCCCGTTCCGTGCTCCGGCGGCCCGACGACCGCGCGCGCGGTGAGCGTGCGGGCCAACTCCCTCGGCCAGTGCACCTCCACCCCCGCGCCGGCCAGCGCTCGCGAACCCTCCCCCAGCAGTTCGGTGACCTCGTCGTCGAGGAGATCGACGGCGTCCGGGACGGCGGCCGACAACAAGGGAGTGAGCGCGGGCCAGGCCCGGGCCGCACGGCGCAGCGCGAGGAGGGCGTCCATCCGCGCGCGCGGGCCGAACCTCTCGACAACTGGACCGGACCCGCCCCAGATCTCGGCGGCGTCCGCGACCAGCGCGGGATCGCTCACACTGTGCACCTGCGGCACGGCCCGGAAGCGGGGTGCCGATGACCCGGCATCGAGCGGAGCGATCCCGCCGCCGGACGCGTCGACGCCGGTCCGGTCGGCCCAGGAGCCGTCGACGTCGATCCCGGCCGGATCGATGCCCGAGACCTCGATCCGAAGCGAGATCCGTACGCCGGCGTCATGGCCCGCGGCTACGTCGGCCGTCCACCTGCGCAGCTCCGGCGCGCGCAGCGGCTGGTGGGCCGCATAGGCAGGCCCGCCCGTCACGAGCGCCGCGGCGGGCGTGCGGGGCAGTGCGTCGGCGACGGCGTCCAGGAAGGCGCGCAGCAGCCGCTCGGGATCGGGCAGGCGCAGCGGCGGGCTCTCGTCCACCGGCACGGCGTGCGCCTCGGGCGGCATCGAGGCGGCCAGCCTGCGCACCTGCTCGACGTCGTCCGGGCCCAGCGGGCCGACCCGCCAGGCGTCGTGGTCGTCCGGGGAGAGGCCGGGCAGCAGCAGACCACGGGCGACGCAGCGCAGGGCCAGCAGGGCGGCCGCACCCCAGAAGGCGGTGGCCCGGTGTGCCTCCGGAGTCACACGCGCGCGTGTGAGCACGGGAAGCGCGTCCAGCACCGGCAGCAGCAGGGCCGGCACGCGCACGAGGGTCACACCGTTCCCGGCGGGCCGGACGACGGACAACTCCTGCACGGATGCCGACGGGACGACGGGAGGTGGGTCGCCGTCGGGGTGCCAGAAGGCGACGCGGCCGGTGCGGGCCGGGGTGCCGGGCACGAACACGGCGCTGAAACAAGCCAGCTCAGAGATCTCGGTCGATGTTTCCACGGGGAACCTCGGCGCGGCGATGAACCTTCTCCTCAAACTTGACTACTGGAGGCGGGGTCGCCGAGGGTACAACACTTCGGCGCGGAACGCGCACCGTCTCCGAGGCAGGCTTCGGCGGCCTTCGTCCGAGAGCCCGACGCGAGGGGTTCTCAGGGGCGTCTCAGGGGTGTGGCTCAGGGAGGTCTCAGGGTCGTGTCCGGAACCACGGGCGGCGTGGAGCCGTTTTCATGGCAGAGAGCGGCAGTGGCCGCGAAGGAGGCGACGCACATGTCGAAGAACGCGAAGATCGCCGCAGGAGGTGTGGCGGCAGGGCTCCTCCTGTTGATCTGGCTGCCCTGGTGGGCAGCCTTCTTGATCATGGTGGGGGTGCCGGTGGCGGCCTACCTCACGCTGGATCCGTCCCAACGGCGCAGGTTGCGCCGTGTCACCCGCAAGGAACTCGGCCGGTGAGCGACGGGGGCCGAGCCCCGAGCCCCGAGCCTCGGTCCCCGTCCCCGTCCCCGCCCCTTTTCCCGTCCCCGCAAGTGTCGTCCGGCGGCCTGGGCCGGCGTGGTCAGCGCCGTGAGGCCCGGGCCGGCTCAGAGCGGCCGTACCGCCATCTTGTCGAGCGCCTCCAGGAGTCCGGGCAGTTCGGGACCGCGGCCGACCGGCAGCACCTCGCCCGGCTCATCGTCGAGCAGGACGAGCGCGATGTCGTCGGTCCTGGCCACCAGCGACCAGCCGGGCCCGTCGGCGCGCAGGGTACGCGCATCACCGGGAGCGAAGGAGGAGCGCACGCGGCCGAGCGGAGGCGGGGTGTCCACATAGGCGCGCACCTCCGCCAGGACGCGGCGGATGCCGCGGTGGCCCTTCGGTGCGCCCTCCACGGCCGCCTTGGCGCCATCGGCCGCGTCGCCGCCCTTCCCGGACCCGCCGTCCACCTTCCCGGATCCGTCGACGGCCCGGTCCGCCCCGTCGCTCCGCTTCGGCTCGTCCGTGCCCGAGTCCGACCCGGCGGTCTGCCGTGGGGGAGCGAACTCGGTGTCGTCGATCTGCTCACGCCACAGGGCCCACTGGAGCGCGATCTCGTCGGCCCCCAGCCGCCGCTGGGCCGGGCCCCAGGTACTCGTGTCCGGAGGGCACAGCGCGGGGCTGTCGGTCACCTCGGGGGCGGGATCGTGCGGCGCGGGCACGCCAGGGGCCGCGACGGCCACCGCCAGCGGCCAGCCGGGCAGCGCCGCGACGACCGTCCGCTCGCCCGGCGAGAGGTCGTACTCCATGCCGCAGTCCCACGACGCGATGGCGACGGCCACCAGTGACACGTCGTCGATGACGACGGTCCATCGCGCGCCGTCGCCGTCCTGGCCCAGCACCAGGCCGTACCCGTCGGCGAGCGGCGCGAGGCCGAGCGCCGCACAGGCCTCCGGGTAGTCGTCGCCCAGCGCGCTAGGGAACTTCGCCGGCGTCAGCAACACCGCCGTGAGCACATAGAGCGCATCGTCCGCGGCGGCGACGGCGTCCTCGTCCGTCCCTGCCATCCCAGCCTCCCCATCGGTTCGTCCACCGGCGCGCACCCTAGTGCGGCGGGAAGGCGCTTGTCACGACTCCCCGACATTACCCGGAGCTGCAGTTTTCCATCCGGACGGGGCGAATCGACCGCCTCCGGCCGTGGCAGGGTCACTCCGCAGGCAGTCCGAGGAGCGCCCGGGCCACCGCTCGCGGTGACTCGTCGCGCTCCCGCGCGAGCGCGATGACGGCGCGACAGGCCAGTTCGTTGACCCCGAAGGACAGCGCCTCCGGCGACACCCAGCCCGCCGCCTCGTCGATCCTGTCCTGGTCGTCCTCGGTGCAGGCCGAGACGTACGCGGCGGCCGCCTCGAACAGATTGGGCGTGCGCTTCCCGGCGCCACGCGCTGCCCCGTCCGGACGTCCCTCCCCGTCCGGACGCGACCGCGCGCGCCCCGCGTCGCGGAATCTCCCGTAGGCCTCGCGGATTCTGCCGAACATGCCGACCGCCTTCCCCCTGCGCTGTTGCGCAACTGATCGTTCATTTCCTGTTGTTCAACCTAGAGTTGGAGTCACGGCGGCAGAAGGGGGACGCGGCGGTGAAGCGCTTCGAACGGCTCGAACAGATCCGACGGATGGACCCGTACGAGGACGCGTTGGAGATCTACCGGCTCACGTCGGCGTACGAGTTCCCGTGGGACTTCACCCGCGCTCTTGAGCTGGCTCTTTACCGCACGTATGCGGTCCCGAGCATCGGGCGTCTGCTCGCGCAGACGGCGGAGCTCACGGACCGCGCCCAGAAGCGCTACGACGACACCGTGCTGCTGCTCGACGCCGTCGTCGAGCACGGCTTCGACAGCGAACAGGGGCGTACGGCGGTCCGCCGCATCAACGAGATGCACCGCAGTTACGCCATAGGCAACGACGACATGCGGTACGTGCTGTGCACGTTCGTCGTGATGCCCAAGCGGTGGATCGACGCCTACGGGTGGCGCAGGCTGTCCCGCCACGAGATCGTCGCCTGCACCGAGTACTACCGCGCCCTCGGGCACCGCATGGGCATCAAGGACATCCCCAGGACCTACGAGGAGTTCGAGACCCACCTCGACGCCTATGAAGCGGACCACTTCGCCCGGGACGAGAATGCGCGAAGGGTTTCGGACGCCACCCTCACCCTGATGGCCTCCTGGTATCCGAAGCCGCTGGCGCCCGTCCTGCGCAGCGCCACGCTCGCCCTGCTCGACGAACCGGTCCTCAAGGCCTTCGGGTACACCCCGCCGGGCTCTGTCACCCGCACGCTCGTGCGTGCAGCGGTACGCGCGCGTGGCCGCGCGGTGCGGCTGCTGCCGCCACGCCGGGCGCCCCACCACGCGCGAGAGAACTGGGAGATCAAGGGCTACCCGAACGGCTACCGGCTCGCCGAACTCGGCACCCGCCCGGTGCCCGGCGTAGGCGGCTGCCCCGTACGGCACGCGGACGGCTGAGCTGCCGGGTGAACGGCCGCCCACCCGAGGCCCTCGGCGAGCCTCAGCCTTCTCGGACGGCCAGGGCCAGGAAGCGGGCGTCCTCGTCCACGTAGGACGTCATGCGCCACCCCGAACCAGCCAGCAGCGGACAGAGGTTGGGCTCCGCCCGCTGGTCCTCCGGCGTGATCCGCCGACCCTGGCGGGCCGCGAGCGCCGCCCTGCCGATGGGATGGAACAGCGCCAACGTGCCGCCGGGGCGCACCACCCGCGCCAGTTCCCGCAGGTTCTCCGCCGGGCGCGGCAGATGGGCGATCAGGCCCGCCGCGAACACGGCGTCCAGCGATTCCGAGCGCAGCGGGAGCGCGGCGACGTCGGCGACCATCAGCCGCCCGGCGCGGTCGCGTCCCGCCCGTACGGCGGCCTCCAGCATGGCCGGGGTCAGATCGGCTCCCACGACCACTCCCGAGCGTCCCACGGCGGCTCGCAGCGGCGTCAGGGCGCGTCCTGTGCCGCAGCCGGCGTCCAGGACGCGGTCCCCTTCGCGCAGACCGAGTTCGCCGACCGCGGCGGCGTAGGCGGGGCCGTCGTCGGGGAACCGGGTGTCCCAGTCCGCGGCGCGCGCGGAGAAGAACTCCTGAACGTGTGTGTGGTCGTCGCTCATGCTCCGCATGATCTCTCACCGGCACGGACGATGCCCCGGCGCACATGTTCGAGCGTGACCCGATCGTTCCGGCGCACTTCTGTGTCACTTTCCAACACCTTTCGAAATGCGCCCCCTTTGTGCTCCTGTGCCCCGGCTAGCGTCCCGTGGCCATGGGACACCTGGACCACGCAGCCTTCGGCTGGCTGACCCCTGTGCTGTCGTACGTGATGGCCTGTATCGGCGCCGCCCTCGGGCTGCGCTGCACCGTGCGCGCGCTCGGCGCCACCGGACGTTCGCGCCGCAACTGGCTGATCACCGCGGCCTCGGCGATCGGCACCGGCATCTGGACCATGCACTTCGTGGCCATGCTCGGCTTCGGCGTCAGCGGCACCGACATCCGCTACGACGTTCCGCTGACCGTGCTCAGCCTCCTCGTCGCCATGGTCGTCGTCTGCGCCGGCGTCTTCGCCGTCGGCTACAGCCGCGAACGCACGCGCGCGTTGCTGATCGGCGGGCTCACCACCGGCCTGGGCGTGGCGAGCATGCACTACCTGGGCATGGCCGCGGTCCGGCTGCACGGTGACGTGATCTACGACCCCGTGCGGGTCGCGCTCTCCGTCCTGATCGCGGTCGTCGCGGCGACCGCCGCCCTCTGGGCCGCCCTCAACATCAAGTCGCCGATCGCGGTCACCCTCGCCTCCCTCGTCATGGGGGCGGCCGTGAGCAGCATGCACTTCACCGGGATGTTCGCGGTCAGCGTCCATGTGACGCCTTCCGGCGACGCGCTGCCCGGGGCCACGGCGATGCAGTTCATCTTCCCCCTCGCCGTCGGCCTCGGGTCCTACCTCTTCCTGACCTCGGCCTTCGTCGCGCTGTCGCCCACCACGGGGGAGCGCGAGGCGTCCGAGTCGGCCCAGCAACCGGTGGAGAACCGCGTCGGCCGACAGCAGGCCCGGACCGTCTGACGACACCGGCGGCACGGCACGTCGCCCCTCCCACGCCCCTACCACTTCCTCCCTAGCACTTCCTTCCCAGTACTTCCGACGTACCACTTCCGAGCGAGGAGGCCATGCGTACACCCCGTAGGACCCCGACGGCAGGCGCCGAGGCGCCGCCCCCCACGCGCGGGCGCCGCGCCCACGCCGGACCCCCCGCCGACGAGGGCCCGGACGAGCAGGCGGACGCCTCGGCCGACGCGATACCCCCGCGCGCGGAACGCCTGCGGCTCCGGCCGCGTACCGTGCGCGCCAAGATCGTCTGTCTGCTGATGGTGCCCGTCGTCTCCCTGCTGGCACTGTGGGCGTACGCCACCGTCACGACCGCGCAGGACGTCTCCCGGCTGCGCCAGCTGCAGCGGGTGGACGCCCAGGTCCGTGCCCCCGTCGCGGCCGCGGTGGCCGCCCTGCAGACCGAGCGGGCGGCTGCCGTCCGCTACGCCACCCATTCCGTCCCCGGACAGGACGGCGACCTGAGGGCGCTCGCCGAGCGCACGGACCGCGCGGTGGCCGAACTGCGGCTCGGTGACGACAGCACCGTCGCCGACGGCCAGGACCTGCCCACCGGAGTCGCCCAGCGGCTCGAGACCTTCGTGTCCGGGGCCGAAGGCCTCCCCTCCCTGCGGACCGCCGTGCTCGACGGCAGCGCCGGCTGGGAGGAGACGTACGGCCGGTACACGAGCACGATCTCGACGGCCTTCTCGGTCGGCGGAGCCCTCACCGGCATCCAGGACGCCGAACTCGGCTCGGACGCGCGCGTGCTGCTCGAGTTCTCCCGCGCGGGAGAGGCCCTGGCCCAGGAGGACGTCGTGCTCGCCGGCGCGCGCCTGGCCGGAGGCCTCGACGGAGCGCGCCTGCGGCTGTTCACCGGCGCCGTCGACACTCGTCGTGCCCTGACCGAGTCGGCCGTCGCCGACCTGCGCGGCCCCGAACGCACCGCCTGGCAGCGCCTCGCCGCCGGCAGTGCTTATGCCGCCCTGTACGCCGCCGAGGACGAGGTGCTCGCGCACCGGGCGGGCGCGAAGGCGATCGCGGCTGCTCCGGCGAGCACGTGGGACAACGCGCACACGCGTGTGCAGAACGGGATGCGGACCATCGAGGCGGACGCCGGACACGGTGTCGCCGACCGCGCCGACCCGCTCACCCGCGGTCTCCTCACCCCGGCCGGGGCCGCGGTCCTGCTGGGCCTCGCGGCCGTCGTGGCCTCGCTCGTCATCTCCGTGCGCATCGGCCGCGGACTCGTCGTCGAACTGGTCAGCCTGCGCAACAGCGCCCTGGAGATCGCCAGGCGCAAACTCCCGGAGGCCATGCGGAAACTGCGTGCCGGGGAGGAGATCGACGTCCGCGCCGAGGCCCCGCCCGGACCGCCCTCCGAGGACGAGACCGGTCAGGTCGCCGAGGCTCTGGGCACCGTGCACCGCGCCGCGCTGCGGGCCGCCGTGGAGCGGGCCGAGCTCGCCAACGGCATCTCCGGGGTCTTCGTCAACCTCGCCCGCCGCAGCCAGGTCCTCGTCCACCGCCAGTTGAGCCTGCTGGACAGCATGGAACGCCGCTCCGACGACCCGGACGAGCTGAGCGACCTCTTCCGGCTCGACCACCTCACCACGCGCATGCGACGCCATGCGGAGAGCCTGATCATCCTCTCCGGCGCAGCGCCCGGCCGGGCCTGGCGCATGCCGGTCTCCCTCACCAACGTGATCCGCGCGGCCGTCTCCGAGGTCGAGGACTACGCGCGCGTGGAGCTGCGCCAGCTCCCGGAGGCGGCCGTCATCGGCACCGCCGTCGCCGACCTCACCCACCTGCTCGCCGAACTCGTCGAGAACGCCGCCCAGTTCTCACCCCCGCACACGCGCGTGCGGGTCACCGGCGAGCCCGTCGGCAACGGATACGCCGTCGAGGTCGAGGACCGAGGCCTCGGCATGGGCAAGGAGACCCTGACCGAGGCCAACCGGCGCATCGCGCAGTCCGAGGCCCTCGACCTGTTCGACAGCGACCGACTCGGCCTGTTCGTGGTCAGCAGGCTCGCCGCCCGCCACGGCATCAAGGTGCACCTGCGGACCTCGCCCTACGGCGGCACCACCGCGGTCGTCCTGCTGCCGACCGCCCTGCTGCACAGCGGGAAGCCGGAACGTTCCGCCCGTGAGACGGCGGAGATCGAGCAGCGGTCTTCGGAACGCGAGTACGCGCGCGTGCCTGCGTCCGACCGGCACGCCGACGGCCGCAACGTCGGCGGTCGCAATGCCGCTGACCGCAATGCCGCTGACAGCCATGCCCAGGACCGGAATGCCCCCGACCGATACGCCTCCGACCGGCATCAGGAGGCCGTCCCCGCCGTCCCCGCCGCCGCCGACCGCCCCGCGCTGGTGGCTCCCGTCCGAGCCGCCGCCGAACCCCCGGCGGCCGACCCCCCGCCGCCCGGAGTGACCGCCTTGCGCCTGCACCGCCCCACGGACGACTCCGAAGGATCGGACGACCTTCCGCGCCGGGTACGACAGGCCAGTCTCGCCCCCCAGCTGCGCCGCCCGCATTCCGAGGAGCCGGCCAAGGCGAACTCCCCGCGCGGGGACGAAGCGCGTACCCCCGAGGTCGTACGAGACCGGATGACCGCCTACCGGGACGGCTGGGCCCGGGGCGGCGGCAGACAGTCCGGCCGCCGAACCACCCCGGATTCCGCACCGGGCCGTCAGAGCAGTGAAGGAGACCCCGCATGATCCAGGACCCGAGCACGAGGTCGGCCCAGCGGTCCGGCGAACTCGACTGGCTGCTGGACGACTTGGTGATGCGCGTGACCGAGGTGCGGCACGCCGTGGTGCTGTCCAACGACGGCCTGGCCGTCGGCGCGTCCAGCGACCTCAGACGCGAGGACGCCGAACACCTCGCCGCCGTCGCCTCCGGCTTCCACAGCCTCGCCAAGGGCGCGGGCCGGCACTTCGGCGTCGGCGGCGTCCGCCAGACCATGGTGGAGATGGACGACGGCTTCCTCTTCGTGGCCGCAGCGGGCGACGGCTCCTGCCTGGCCGTTCTCACCGCGGTGACCGCCGACATCGGCCTGGTGGGGTACGAGATGGCGCGGCTGGTCAAGCGGGTCGGAGAGCACCTCTACACGCCGACCCGCCTCGCCGCGCGGCCGCCCGTCACCGGATGAGGCGAGAGAGCGACCCGCACCGATGACCGAGGACACGACCAGCGCCCCGCATGAGCTGGGCAGCCAGTGGTACGACAGCGAGGCAGGCCCGCTCGTCCGCCCGTACGCCATGACGGGCGGACGCACGAAACCCGGCCCCACCGGAGTGCGCTTCGACCTGATCGCCCTGGTCACCCTGGATCCGGGCGCGCCCGGCACGGACGGCATGGCCATCGGTCCGGAACACCGCACCCTCATCGACCTGTGCCGCACGGAGACGCAGTCCGTCGCCGAGCTCTCGGCGGGCTCGAACCTCCCCGTGGGCGTGGTCCGGGTGCTCCTCGGAGACCTGCTGGAACTCGGCTGCGTCACCGTCAGCCGTCCGGTCCCGCCCGCGCAGTTGCCCGACGAACGGATTCTGCGCGAAGTGATCGAGGGGCTGCGAGCTCTGTAGATGAACGTTCAACACCGACTTGTGCATGCCTTCTGCCGTTGCCGACACGACCGAGAGAAGTGATCCATGGTCTCCGAGCACTCCGACGCCACGGGCGGCGAGACGGCCCCCCTCGCGTTGAAGATTCTGGTCGCCGGCGGGTTCGGCGTGGGCAAGACCACCATGGTGGGCGCGGTCAGCGAGATCAAGCCGCTGCGCACCGAGGAACTGCTCAGTGAGGCGGGCCAGTTGGTCGACGACACCGACGGCGTGGACCAGAAGGTGACGACGACCGTCGCGATGGACTTCGGCCGCATCACCATCCGTTCCGGCCTCTCCCTCTACCTGTTCGGAACCCCGGGCCAGGACCGCTTCTGGTTCCTGTGGGACGAGTTGTCACAGGGCGCCCTGGGCGCGGTGGTCCTGGCCGACACCAGGCGGCTCGAGGACTGCTTTCCCGCGGTGGACTACTTCGAGCATCGCCGCATCCCGTTCGTGGTGGCGGTCAACTGCTTCACGGGCACGCGGACATACGGCGCTCAGGACGTCTCGCGCGCCCTCGACCTCGACGGCGGCACCCCCGTCGTCCTGTGCGACGCCCGTGACCGCGACTCGGGGAAGGAAGTGCTGATCCGGCTGGTCGAATACGCCGGGCGGATGCACACCGCCCGGCTGCTCGACTCCGTGAGCTGACCGCGCCGTCGGCGGCCCGATCAGGTCGTCCTCCACGCCATGCCGCCGTCCTCCTTGCTCCGGCGGCGGGCACTGGGGAAGGCTGGCCGTCAGATTCTCCGGCGAGGTGGAGGATCACACGGGGAATCGTCACACGGGGAGTGGGACATGGCGCAGAACCAGGGGCTGGGCTGGCTGTTGGACGATCTGACCGAGCGCGTCGACCATGTGCGGCACGCGCTCGTCCTGTCCAACGACGGGCTGGTGGCGGGCGCGAGCACCGGACTGTGCCGGGAGGACGCGGAGCACCTCGCCGCCGTCTCGTCCGGACTGCACAGCCTGGCCAAGGGATCCGGCCGGCACTTCGGCGCGGGCCAAGTGCGCCAGACGATGATCGAGTTCGACGACGCGGTGCTCTTCGTCACCGCCGCGGGCACCGGCAGTTGTCTGTGCGTGCTCAGCGGGGCCGAGGCCGACATGGGCCGCATCGCCTACGAGATGACCCTGCTCGTCAACCGGGTCGGCGAACACCTCACCGTGGACCCCCGGCATCCTGAGCGTGGTCCGATCACAGAGCTCTGACCTGCACTTTTGTTCTTCTCCGTGGAGTTATCCACAGGCTCGCCACGAGATCGGCGATTCCGGCTACGGTCTTTTCCGAGGCCACCGCGGACAGCGCGGGCCTGCTTCACTCCACTTCACTCCACGGGGGAGATCGATCATGTCCGGCAACATCGTCACGCCGTCGTCCCACGCCGTTTCGTGCACGCCGAGCCGAGCGGCGCGGGAACTCGACCTGAAACGAAGCGAGTTCGACCTCGCCGCGCACCTCGGGTGCATCAGGACCTTGCCCGACGAAGGAGGAGGGGGCCGCCGGGTGGAGCGGGCGGAGATCGACCGGCTGCGTTCGGAACCCGGCTTCCCCGAGACGCTGCGCGAGCGCGTGCTGGTCGTGGGCACCGGCGAAGGCGCCGCCGTCCTGGAGGTGCCCCCGACCCGGTTCACCCGCCTCGCCCGGCTGGGACTGGTGGTGCCCGTCAAGTTCTATCTGAACCGGTACCGGGCCGTTGTCTGGCTCTATCTCGCCGACGAACTACGGCAGTTCGCCTCCGACTCAGGCCGCAGACTCTTGCAGCTCAGAGGCGCTTTCAGCGTCTCTTGCGTCCGGTAGTACTGCCGCATCCCCGGGGTGCGAACCAGCTTCCGGGGCGTCGCAAATCGTGTCTTGGGGAGCGTCTGGGGAGGACGCCGAAGAATCCAGAGCCTGGGAGAACCAGGCGTCCATCGCCTGCCGGCCCCGGCCGTCCGCATCGGGCAGGAAGTGTCCGTACACCCGAAGCGTGATCGCGGCGTCCGCGTGGCCGAGCCACTTCGAGACTGCCACGGGATTCTCCCTGGAGTCCAGCTGCACGCTCGCGAAGGTGTGCCGCAGGCAGTGAAAGCCGTGCTCGTGCGCCGCCATGTAGACCAGGCGGAACCCCCGCCCCGTCTTCCGCCTCACCTTCTCCGGCTCGGGAATGACTCCGGCCGCGGCAAGCGACCTTTTCCAGTAGTTCTCGTTCCACATGTTGGCGCGCACCGCACCGCCGTTGCTGTTGACGACCAGGAGCCGGTGCGTCTGCGGCGCCCGCTCCTTCGCCTCCAGCTTCGTCTTCGGCGGCCGGGGGTCCTTCCACGGCAGCGTCACCGACTGCGGGGGATAGGCCGCCACGTGTGCGGCAAGGCGAGCGGCAAGGTGGTCCGGCATGGGAACGGAGCGGGTCTTGTTGCCCTTCGGCAGCGAGAAGACCAGCTTCCCCTCGACGTTGCGGACCTGCCGCCGGACATGGATCACGCGGCCTTCCATGTCGAGGTCGTCTTCGGCCAGCGCAAGCGCCTCGCCCTGGCGCAGCCCCGCGCCGGAGCCGATGTCGACGAGGATCCGGTACGCGGCGGGCAGGCCAGCCTGAACGGCTGCCACGCGGGTGCGCGTCCAGGCGCGCGCCTTGGTGGGCGGCTTCACCGGGGCTTTGATGGTCCGCGCGCGGCACGGGTTCTTCAGGATCCGCTCGTCGTCCACCGCGCAGTCCAGGATGTTGTTCAGGTATCCCCAGACGACGACCGCGGTGCCCGGTGATATGACGCCCTCCAGATCCTTGAGCCACTGGCGCAGAGTGTCGACCTTGATCTGGCGCAGCGACAGGCTGCCCAGGAATGGCAGGATCTGGTTGCGGACCCGGCGGCTGACGGTCTCCAGGGTTGCCGGATCGCCCGTGCGCGTCGCCCACCAGTGCTTGTCGACGTATTCGCGCAGCAGCATGTTGCCGTCGCGCGGGTCGATGAACTCGCCTCTGTTGCTGTCGGCCATGGCCTTCGCGAGCCAGGCGTCGGCCGCGCCCTTCTGCTTGTCGGGGAATGACCGGGCGCGGACACCCGGAATGCCGGCGACCTTGTAGCGCTTCCCCTTACCGTGACGCTCTGTGGGGATGTTGCGCTTACCGTCGGGCCCCTTCTTCATCCACCGGTCTTCTACGTAGCCCGCCATGGTCGCCCCCGTTCGTTCAGATGCGGCTCATCGGCCCGGGGCTATTGTCGATGATCTCGCCGGCGTACAGCTGGAACCAGCGGCCGCCACCGAGAATCTTCTCGGTGGGTGGGTTCACGGCGGCGGCGAAGCGCTCTGGGTCCAAGTCGGGGCAGATGTAGACGCGGATGATGCCGCGGTCTTCTGCCAGGCCCACGCCGAGGTCGCGCGGAACCCAGGGGCGGATGATGTGCTGGATCTGCAAGGGCTGGTCGGGGGTGTCGCGGGAGACGATCTCAGTGCCCCACAGCTGGAACCAGTGGGATGACGACATGAGCCGATCGACCTCAATGTTCAACTGCCGCACCACGTCGGCGAGGGGTCGGGTCTTGTCGAGACGAAGGCGGACGGTTCCGCGGTCTTCTTCTATGGCGGCCAGTCGGCCGGGCGCGAGGTCTTCGACGGCTTCGTAGGCGACGTCCAGCACGTGTCCTCCCGAGGGCAACGATGCACCGTCAGCCAGAACGGCCGGAAGTGCACGGTTGGTGAAGGGTACGTCTACCGAGAGTCGCCGACAATCGGTTGATGGAATGTCTACTTACGGACATCGCCGATCAGGCGCCGCCCAAGCGCCGCATGCCGCTACTCGCCGGCCTCGCGCCGGGCGCGCTCCTCGGCCTCGATCATGTAGCGCCATTTCATCAGCTCCGCCTTCGACTTGCCCGCGAGGTGTCCGACGATGATGCGGACCTCCTCGTCGTAGCCCGCGAGTTCGGTCGCCTCGTACATCAGCCACTGCTCGGCGGTGGCCTCTTGCACGCGGCGGAACGGCCTGCGGGTGGCTGCGGCGATGGCCTGCATCTGGTCCGGAGACGGCGGGTTCACTGGAGGAGTCTTGACGAGCTTCTGGTACCACTGCTTCGGCAGCCGCTTACCCTGCGGGTCGATCCCCTGGTCGGCCATCTCCTGGTAGGTGATCCCGGAGTCGTTGGCTTCCTGGATGAGCCGGGAGAGCGCGCCGGCAGGAGTGGTCCCGGCCGCGCCCTGGTCGGAGGCGGTGGCCGCTGCCTTCATGTCGTCTTCCTCTCGCGTCACTGTCACACCGGCTGTCTCTAGGGAAAACGGATAGCGCGGGAAAAATAGCAGGTCAGTCTGTACAACCTTCCAGGATCCGGGACAGTCCGTCCACAGACCAACGCTATCTGGCCATGAACTTTGCCGATACTCGCCGACAGGCTGTCCCGATTCTGTTGACAGGACGTCCCTGCGGGGGTTAACTCAAGGCCAGTGAAAGGCACCTCGCAACGGGGGAGATCCATTGAGCGTGCGCTACATCCTGAGAGACCTCGACTACTTCCAGAGAACCATGAAAACCCCAGGTCGCGGCAAGCCTTATACCGTCCGTGATCTAGCGGAAGCGAGCGGTGTATCCCGCTCTCAGGTCGGCCGGCTGCACTCCGGAGATCTCGACCACCTCGACGTCATTGACGCCCACTCTGTAGCGGAGGCCCTCGGTGTCGGCGTCCTGGTTCTTTTCATGCCCCCATCGTCCCCAAAACAGGGACATCCCGACATCGAAGCAACCCCCACGCGAAGGAGTACCTAGTGCCCAGGCTCGCCAAGACCCCGACCCCGCCCCCACCGGGACACGTCTGGATCGACGAAGCGGCACGACGCATGAGCGTCACCGTCCAAACGCTCTACAACTACCGGCAGCAGAACAAGGGCCCCGTCGGCATCCCGTCACCGCGCCGCCTCGCCTACTGCGTCGCCGAGATCGACGACTACCTCGCCGAACGCCGACAGGCCGCCGTCAACGCCATCCGCACCCACGAGTCCCGCCCGCCGGAGCCGCGCACCTCGCGCCGCACGGCCCCCGTCGCCGCCTGACAGGCCGGCGCATGAAGAAGCCGCCCCGCAACGACCAAGTCCGGGACGGCCCTTCCGATCCACCCCAACCATCCGCTGAACAGAGAGGTGGACCACCACCATGTTCTCACGCGACACATTCCCGAAGATCGTTCGCCAGACCCCGGTCAAGCACGGCGACTCGATGGCGCTGACGGTGTCCACCGTCCAGATCGCCCCTCGCCACTACGACACGGTCATCTTCGACGACAGCTCCGACAAGCGGCACGACGGCTGGTTCATCGGCGGCTACGTCATCAACCACTCCTCGAAGCGCACGGAGTCCCGCGAGGCCGCGATGGACGACCACCGCGAGGCCCTGTACGCGGCCCGCACCGAGCAGCCGAAGGCGCCGCAGGCGGTGGCTCGATGACCCGCCCGATCGCGGCCCTGGACGTGCCCGCCGACACGGTCGCCGCCGAGGCTGACCGCATGTGGGCGGAGCGCGAACGACGGGTGGCCGCCCTCCACTTTGAGCAGGCCGCCGACCGCACCAAGTCCCCGTCGGAGCAGATCGCGTTCCGTCTCGACGCCTGGCTGGTGAAGCACCCGGACGACGTCCGTGCTGCCGCCGACGCGTACCCCGACTGGCCCGCCCAGTTCGCCGCCATCAAAGCCGCCCACAGCTCGACCATCGAGGAGACCCAGTGACCGGCTACCCGGAGATCGCGGCCCGGTTCGCCCGGGAGACCCGCAACCACCAACTGACCGTGCGGCACGACGACGGCCTGTACCGGCACCTCGTCTGCGCGGACCCGGACGGCGGCTTCTACCGCTTCGACCTGCTCACCTGGCCGCACAACGTGTTCCTGCGCGGCGACGGGTTCAGCTTCGGCTTCACCGTCTGGCCGACCGTCGACATGTTCGACGTGTTCCGCGGGTCAAGCGCCGGCGGCATCAACCCCGGCTACTGGCAGGAGAAGGTCACCGCCGGGAAGGTCCGAGACTGGTCGGAGGAGCGGTTCCGGGCCTGGGTGACCGATGAGGCAGCGAAGGGCGAGGCCCGTCATCCGGGACTGGTCGAGGCCGTCGGCAAGCGGATCCTGCACTCCGACGAGCACAGCCTGGAGTACCAGGGCACCGCCGAGTACGCAGTCGCGTCGTTCAGCCACGGCGGCTACCGGCTCCGGCTCCCGAACGACTGGGAGAAGGACTTCGAGGACTACTCGTGGGAGTACCTCTTCGCCTGCCACGCGGTCCTCTTCGGCATCGGCCTGTGGGACGCCGCCCGAAAGGCGGTGACGGCATGACCGACTACGTTGAGATCGCCGGCCACTTCGAGCGGGACTTCGCCGAGGCCAAGCTGACCGACCTGCACGAGGACGGCCTGCGCCGGCACCTCCAGTTCTCCGCCCCCAAGTCGATGAACCGGCTGCTCCTGGTGACGTGGCCGTACAACCTGCTGGTCGCCGGGTCGCACGGCTCGTTCCACTTCGAGCGGTACGGCGACGACACCGAGGACATGTTCGACTGGCTGCGCGGCGTCCGCGTCGAGCCGTCGTCGTGGGCGTCGAAGCTCCTCAACGGGCGCCACTCGGTCCTGGAGTACGACCAGGACCGTCTGGTCCGGCAGGTCAAGGACGAGGTCGCCGACGCTGTGCGCGAGGGTGGCCCTCGGGGTCTGCGGGCGGCCGTCCGTGAGCAGATCCTCGAAAGCGACTGGCTGCACAGCAAGGACATCGCGCTCTCCCTCATCGACGAGTTCGAGCACGGGGTGAACTATCGCGCCGAGTGCTCGTGCGGCGTTGGCGAGGACCACGATTCGTACAGTTCGGCGCTGACGTGGGGCATCTATGCGCACCGTGGCGACGGCCATGAGGTCTCCGTGAAGGAGATCGGCGGCTTCGCCTTCTCCGACGTGTCCGAGTGGCGCGTCGACAAGCTCGGCTATCACTTCGTCTACCAGTGCCACGCAGCCTCGTGGGCCATCCGCCAGTACGACGCCGCCCGCAAGCCGGCGGGGGTGACCGCGTGAACGCCCCTAAGGACTCGTTCGTCGCCGACTTCAAGGCGCTGTGTGCCGCCCTGAACATCGAGACGGTGACGGCAACCGACACGTTCGGCCGCCAGGACGTGCAGATTGCCCGTGACGGGCTCAACAAGCTGATTGCTGCTGGCCTGCTACCGGAGGACCCGACCACGCACCCCGCGTGGGAGGAAGTTCTCCGCAGGCACCGCGAGGCGGGGGACGCGTCATGAACGTCGAGACCTTCAACGCCCGTTTTCCGGTCGGCACCCCGGTGATCGCCTACCCCGGCGCCCGACCGGAGGACGACCTGGGCGACGAGCAGCTCATCACGCGCACCCGCAGCCGGGCCCATCGAGTCTGCGGCCACAGCGACGTCGTCTGGGTCGACGGACACGGCGCGTGGATCACCCTCAGCCACATCGACCCGGTCACCGAGGACGAGTGGAAGCAGGCGCGCATCGACCGCGACGCCGCCACCGTCGCCCGCAGGGCGGCCCTTCTCGCCGCGATCCAGGAACGCCCCTCGCTGGAGTGGAAGCCCGGTCTGGCGGTCGGCGCGCTGCGGCGGGCCGGAATCCACCCGGTGAGCATCGGCACCGCATCCAAGGATCTGCAGGACCTGGCCGCCGAAGGGCTGCTCGTCACGCACACGGAAACCGTGACCAGCGGATACGGGCTGCCCGACCCGGCCCCAGGAGGAGAAGTGACCGCGACGATCTGCGGCGGCATCACCGCCAACCTTGACACTGGGCCCGTCCAAACCCGCTACGGCCGCGACAGCGAAGGCCGCCAGACAGCATGGCTGATCGTTGGCGACAACGAGATCGCCATCAAGGCCAGCGACTCCCCGCCGGAACTCCTGGACCAGCTCGCGGAGAAGGCAGCCGAGCTCGCCGCCTGGATCCGACGCGACCAGAGGCTCGCCGTGCTGCCGGAGGTGTCGTGATGGACGCGATCCTCGACGGCGCCCGCATCAACTTGGACCGTGTCCAGGTCGCGGCCGACGGCACCACCTGGCTGTGGACCTGCGACATCAGCGAGTCCGGGCAGCCCCTCATGCAGCGGGTCGACCAGCCCGGGCAGCCGGGCGAAACCCTGCCGGTCGACTACCTGGTTCGCTGGCACGGCCCGCTCACCCCACAGCGCCAGCCCACGACCGCGGCCATGTACCGGCGCGTCCTGGCGGTGGCGTGATGGCCGGCCGGGATGACGCGGTGCAGGCGGAGATCGACTGGCTTGCCGCCCGCGAAGCCGAACTCGTCGCCGAGCTGGCCGCGCAGCGCGAAATCGGATTCGAGCTCCGTACCGCCCGGGACTTCGCCGAAAGCGACGCCGCCGGATACATCGACCGCACCGGACTGGAGGCGTGATGGCCGGCCGCGAACTCGACCAGCACGTGCTCGGCGACACCTTCATCGACCCGAACCTGCTACGCCGCGCCGCCGTGCACCTCGCCGACGGGATCGCCGCACAGCATCCCACCGAACTCGACGACCTGGCACCCGAGTACGCGGGCCGGCTCCTCGCCCAAGACCCCACCATCCGCGCCGGGCTCCTCGAACTCATCGACGCCATCGGACTGCCCCGGAGAACACCGTGACCCTCGCCGAACTCATGCCCGTCCGCCTGGCGATGTTCGCCCGCCCAGCCCGGTCCCGGCACCGCGCCGTCGACGAGGTCGACCGACAGAAAGCTCTCCGTATCGGTTCCGACCTCCGAATCAAGGCGCTGGGCGTCCAGCTCGCCGACGCCGAAGCCATCCGCGCCTGGACCGCCGCGCAGCTCGCCGGCGCCGAAGAGATCGTCGTCAAACAGCAGGCCGACCTTGACGAACTCACCGCCGAACGCAACCACCTCGCCGAGGAGGTTGCCGCGCTCAAGCGCCGGTTCGCCGCCCATCTGGCCGCCGACGCCAACGCCACTCGCGTCACCGTCCCGCCGATGATCCGCGACACCAGCGCCCTCGAGGACCAGGCAACCGGGCCGATCCCTGTCCAGGCGCTCTGGGACGCACTCGGCGCCCAGGCCGTCGCCGACCCGGGCCGCATCCACTAGCCCGCCGCCTTCGCCGGATGCCCACCGGCCGACGAGGCGGCGACCAAGCAGAAACCCCGGACGCTCGAACCGCCCGGGGATCCGAAAGCAGCATCCCACGGAGGCCAACCAGTGCTGAACACCGGAGAGCAGATCACCTGCCCCACCCTCGAGCAGCGCGACAACTTTCACTTCGAGCTGCGCTGCGAAGACTGCGACGTCCAGCGACTGTCCCGACTGAACCTCGGGCAGGTCGACGACCGATACCGCGAGGGCCGGGTCACCCAGAACGGCTTCGAGGCCTACATGTTCGTGTGGGCACTCCTGTCGCCGGCCGGCAGTCGCGCCGAGTGGCGCGAGCCGCCGACGGATCCGACCGTGCGGCGCATCGCTCGAAAGCTGCTGGCCATCCGCCGCTTCGCCATCCCCCTCGAACTCGTCGATGAGCAGCCGGCCGCGTACCGGCCCGCGGCCTGACCTCCCACAAGCCGAGGCTCTCGGACCGCCCGAAAGTAGCCACCAGCGCCCCATGGAGACCCAGATGGACATCGAACAGCTCCCCCTCTTCGACGACGACGAGATCGTCGGCACCGGCAAGCTGCTTCCGTGGCCGGCCGCCACATCAGAGGCAGTAGCCGAGAACAGCACCGACGGCGAGCCACAGGCGGAGGCGGCGTGAAACTCCGCATCGACCAGAAGCAGTTGGCGGAAGCCGCCCGGCGCGCACACCGCCGACTCCCCAACAACCCGCTCAACCCCGTCCTGGCCGGGCTGATGCTCGAGGCCACGCCCGACCAGGTGACTCTCTCCGGGTTCGACCTGGAAACCTCAACCCGCGCCAGCCTGGAGGCGGAAACACTGGAGCCCGGCCACAGCCTGGTCTCCGGCCGCCTGCTCGCCGACGTGACCGCAGCCCTGCCCGCCGGCCCCGTCGACGTGGTGGCCGACGAGCGGGAGCTGACGGTGTCGGCGCCCGGCACCACGTTCGCGCTGCCCGCCATGAACCACGGCGACTACCCGGCCCTCCCGACCCCGCCCGGAGCCGCAGGCGTAGCCGCCGGGGAACACCTGGCCGCGGCCGTCGGACACGCCGCCACCGTCGCCATGACCCCTAAAGAGGCCGTCGGCAGCCGCGAACCATTCGGCGGCGTCCACATCAGCGCCGACGGCGACCAACTGGTGGTGGAAGGCTCTGACGGCTACCGCATCGCCCGCCACCGGCTCGCCTGGACACCCGACGGCGACGCCGCCGGCGACCTCCTCATCCCGGCCGCCGACATCGCGGTAACCGTCAAACAGATGGCCGGAGGCCCCGTCCACATCGGCTTCCCCGGCCCGGGCGGCGGCGTCGCCTCCCTAGCCACCGACACGCTCACCGTGACGAGCCGCACCATCGCCACCCCCTACAAGAACATCGACAGCCACTTCCCCGACCCGGCCAAGGCTGCGGGCTGGACCCGGGTCGACGCAGGCGAACTGCTGGAGGCGGTCAAGCGGGCCGCCTTGGTCAACGAGAAGGAAGAGCAGCCGATCACCCTCTCCTTCGACGGCGACCAGGTGACGGTGCGGGGCGGCGTCGAAGGCTCCCGCGGGGCCAGCCGGGTCGACGTCGAAGCCGCCGACCTGGACGGGTTCGAGATCGCATTCCGGGCCGGCTTCCTCGGATCGCTCCTCGCCCCGATCGGCGACGTCGTCCAGGTCTGGTTCACCACCCCGACCAAGCCGGCGCTGATCGTGCCGGTCGACGACGGCTCCTACCGGGCCGTGTGCATGCCCGTCCGCCTCCCCAAGTAGCCCGTGCGCCCCGCCGAGGCGAAGTCGGCGGGGCACCCCACCCAGCATCCCAGGAGACCCACAGTGATCACCATCGCCGACCGCACCCTCAGCCGGCTCGTCGCCCAGACCCGCCCGCACGTCGGGAACCTGATCGACGCCGAAGACGTCCAGTGCATCACGTTCGAATACGACAACGGCGTCCTGTACGCCATGGCGACGAATCGGTTCACGCTCGCCGTTTCTCGCACCCAGGTCACCGGCGGCAAGGGCAAGACGTGGCACGCCATCGTGCACCGAGTTCAGATCCCCGAACTGGCCGCCGCCGTCCGGCTGCTGGACGCCAAGCCCGTCAACCTCGAGCGCACCGCCACCCAGCTGGTGCTCTCCGGGGAGTCCGGCACTCGCATTGCCATCGACCTCAGCCCGTTCGCCAAGACCCCCCTCGACTGGCGCAAGATCCTCCTGCCTGCCCTGGAACGTGAGGCCAGCAGCCAGCAGATGGCGATGGAACCGAAGTTCTTCGGCGCCTGGAAGAACCTGCCCGGCCCGGTGCAGATGTGGTCTACCGGCGAAGGCAAGCCGACGTTGATCGTCGCCGCCGACTTCCTTGGCGCGCAGATGCCGATCCGGCTCCGAGACGGCAAGGACGACACCATGCGCCGCGAAATCGACGCCTGGGGCGCCGCCAAACGGCCCGAGACCAAGCCTGCCGAGCCGGCCGCCGCCTGACGCGCCCCTCCCATGCCGCCGCGTCGAGTGACCCCCACGCTCCGCGGCGCCCAGGGCGGCTCGCCCCGCACCTCCCGGCCGGGGCGAGCCGCCCGCCCAACCGCACACCCAGAAACGGGGCCCCATGTACCTCACCCGCAACGTCGGCCGCTGGCAGATCGAACTGCACCAGCGGGCCGTGCACCTCACCCGACAACCCAAGGCCGACCCGGCATGCGGTGCCTGCTACGGCCGCGGCGGTCACGGCTGGTTCACCGCCTCCGGCAACGCCGACTGGGAGGACTGCCACTGCGTCAACCAGCTCCGCACCTGGAGCCTCCGCCTCTGGCCCCGCCGCGACACCGCGAAGGAGTACCCGTTCTGATGACCACCGCCATCTACCCCTCCGGCGCCACCGTGGCGCTCGAGGCCGACGCCTCCCGCGAGGAGTGGCACGCCGTCCGCAAAACCGGCATCGGCGGCTCCGACATCGTCGCGATCTGCGGCCTGAACCAGTGGACGTCGCCGCTGGAGATCTGGCTAAAGAAGACCGGACAGTCCGTCCCCCGACGCATCGACGAAGTACTCGACGAGGCCGGCGAGATGGGCCACGAGCTGGAGCCGTTCGTGGCCAGCCGCTTCACGAAGAAGACGGGCCTGCCGATCTTCGAGAACCCCGGGACTCTGCGCCTGCCGGAGATCCCGTGGGCGCTGGTCAACCTCGACCGCACCACCAAAGAGGCTGGCTTGCCGGGCGTCGTCGAGATCAAGACCCGCTCCAGCTACGCACTGAACGACTGGATCGACGAACCACCCGTCGACGTCCAGGTGCAGACGCAGTGGCAGATGCTCCTCACGGGCTGGTCCTTCGGCTATGCCGCTGCGTCGATCGGTGGCCAGCGCGTCATCGTCCACCGCATCGAGCGCGACGAGAAGCTCATCGACGATCTCCTCGCCATCGGCGCCGAGTTCTGGGGCTGGGTGACCACCGGCGTCCAACCGCCCCTGGACGGCAGCCACGCCACCGGCCAGCTCCTCGACCGCATCCACGCCAAGCCCGGCCGCAAGGACGTCATCGCCGACGCTGCCGAAGTCGAGAAGTGGCTGAGCATCCGCCACACCGCACAAGAGCAGATGCAGGCCGCCGACATCGCCATGACTGAGGCAGACAACCACCTCAAAGCGATGGCCGGCGACGGCACCGACGTCTACATCCGCGGCGAACTCGCCTACACGTGGCGGCCTCGGCTCGGCCAGATCAGCTGGAAGACCGCCGCCCTCGACCTCGACCCGGACCTCGACCCCGAGCCGTACCGCGGCGAGAACACCCGCGCCCTCAACATCGTGATGGAGAACCTGTGACCGACTCCGCCCGCAACGCCGTCGCCCGCCGAGCCGAAAACGTCGGCCAGGTCAAGCAGGCCGGCCAGCAGCAGAAGCCGACCATGGCGCAGCAGATCGAACGGATGAAGCCAGAGATCGCCCGCGCCCTCCCGAAGCACATGGACGCGGACCGCATCGCCCGCATCGCACTCACCCTGATCCGCAAAAACCCCGACCTCGCCGAGTGCACCACCGAATCCTTCCTCGGCGCACTCATGACCTGCTCGCAGCTGGGCTTCGAGCCCGGCTCCCCGACCCAGGAGGCGTTCATCGTCCCCTACAAGGGGGAGGCCACCTTCCAGCTCGGCTACCAGGGCATGGTCACGCTCTTCTACCAGCACCCGATGGCGTCGTCGGTGAAGGTCGAAACCGTCCGCGAGAACGACCACTTCGAGCACGAGGAAGGCCTCGAGGAGAAGCTCGTCCATCGTCCCTGCAAGACGGGCCCGCGCGGCGCCCCGGTCGCCTACTACTCCGTCGCCCGCCTCATCAACGGCGGCCGCACCTTCAAGGTCATGTACCCGGCCGAGATCGAAGAGCGCCGCCAGAAGATGCCGTCGAAGAACAGCCCGGCCTGGCGAAACAGCTACGACGAGATGGCCAAGAAGACCGTCCTGCGCAACCACTTCAAGGCCCTGCCGAAGAGCGCTGAACTCGCCCGCGCCATGGCCCACGACGGCACCGTGCGCACCGAATGGCAGCCCGACGCCATCGACGTCCCGCCCGAGTACCTCAGTGAGCCTCAGCGCCCCGAACTCGGTGCCGGCAGCAACGACTGATCCATCCGCCTCCGGCCTCCCGCCCGCCGCAAACAGGCGGGAGGCCGCTCACCCAAGGAGAGCACGTGAACCTGACTCCCGCCCAGGCGAAGGACCGCGCCGACCGTATCCTCGCCGCCCTGAAGCCCACCGTCTCCCAGTGGACGGCCGCGGTCCTGGACCAGGCCGTCCTCCACCTCGCCGACTCCGGCCAGCCGTTCGGCATGAACGACATACGGCTCCTGGTGCCCGAGGACGACTGCCGCAAGGCCGGCGTGTACTTCGCCAGCCTCACCGGACACGACGCCCTTCACTCCAACGAGCCCGCCCTGCTGCGCAGGGTCGGCGAGGAGACGTCGATCAACCCGAAGGCGCACGGCAAGAAAGTGAATGTCTACATCCTCACCCACGCCGGACGGCAGTTCATCAAGGAGCGGCAGGCCGCCCGCGCCGACCAGCGGAAGGCGGCGGCGTGATGACCAGCAAGCTGATCCGGGACCGCATCCCGCAAATCGCCGCCGCACGCGGACAGCACCTCGACATCCGCGTCGCCGATCAGGCAGAACTCCCCGCCCTGCTCAAGGCGAAGATCGCCGAAGAGGCCGGTGAAGTCGCCGACGCCGCACCCGGCGACCTCCTCGAAGAACTCGCCGACGTCCTCGAAGCCGTCCACGCCCTCACCCGAGCAGCCGGCCACACCCTCGACGACCTGGAGCAGGCGCGCGCCGACAAGGCCGCCGAACGCGGCGGATTCACCCGATGCCTCGTCCTCCGACAGGTGACCGCATGACCGCCGTCCTCAAGCCGGCCGCCGACTGGTACATCAACCAACTCGCCGAACACGGCTGGCTCACCGTCCTCAGCGCCCAAGCCGGCCTGTTTCTCGCAGCCTGGTGCGTGCTCGGTGCCGCCCTCCGCCAGCACCGGCAGTACCGCGAACGCCGCGACGGCATCCGCCGCCTCCAGTCCTACGCCAACCACCCCGCCAACCACACCCGGAAGGAGGACCGGCCATGACCACCGCCCACGAGCCCAGCCGCTGGTGCCACCTCCAAGGCTGCGACAGCCCGGAGTGCGCACTCGCCAGCTACCGGTACATGAGCGCCCTCCGACTCGACCACAGCCGCGGCATCCGGCGCCTCCGCGACGCCGCGCCCGTCCTTGAACACATCCAGCGCCTCATCGCCAACGACTGGCTCGTCCGACAGATCTCAGCCGGCAGCGGCGTATCCCAGTCCGCCATCCGCTACGTCCTCTACGGCCAGCCCACCATCAGCCGGGCCCGCGCGGCTGCCATCCTCTCGATCCCCATCGGGCCCGCACCCGTCGACCACGGCACCGTCGACGCCACCGGCAGCATCCGCCGACTCCGGGCGCTCGCCTGCCTCGGCCACACCCTCGACGAGATCGGCGCCGAGACCGGAATGAACCGCCACCGGCTCGGCCGGATCATCACCGGCAAGCATGCCGAGCTCGACGCCCCCACCGCGCGGGCCATCACCACCGCCTACCGTCGCCTGTCCGCCTTTCGCAGCGACAACCCGCACACCATCCGCCGGGCCCGCGTGCAGGGCTGGCACGGACCGCTCGCCTGGGACGACATCGACGACCCCGCATGCCAGCCCGAACAGGCCGCTCCTTACGAGGCCGCACCCAAGTATGAGCGCGACCCCGACAAGGCCGCCGAGATCGAACACCTCTACCTCCTCGGCGAAAGCCCCGAGCAGATCGCCAAACAGCTTGGAGGTAACAAGAAGTACATCGGAGACCAGCTCAGCGCCATCCTCCGCCGCCGCGAAGTAGCCGCACGGATCGAGCGCGAGAAGGCCATGCGCGCCCGGTTGGGGGCCGCCGCGTGAGCGCTGGCCGGTACGCGTGGATGGGCGACGCGCTCTGCGCCCAAGCCGACCCCGACGAATGGACCGAAATCAGGCCCGGCGGAAGCAGCCGGCTACCCAAACGCATCTGCAGCCGATGCCCCGTCCAAGCCGCCTGCGCCGCACACATCAACCGCATCGAAGACGCCGAAGGCACCCAGCTCGGCCTGTGGGGCGGCGCCAGCAAACAGCAACGGACGAAGGCCCGACGGCGGATGGAGGAAGCCGCGTGAACTCCGACACCCGCCAGCAGATCGCGGCCCTGCTCCACTCCGGACACAGCGACCTCGAGGTCTACCGCCGCACCGGCGCCGCACGCACCACCATCGCCCGCCACCGGAAACACCTCGGCCTGCCCGGCTACCACACCACCGCCGACAGCCCGGCCTGCCGCCACGGCCACCCCTTCCCGCAGAACCTCGGCCGCAACGAGAAGGGGCACCTGATCTGCCGCGAGTGCGTCCGAGCCAGCAACCGGGCCGCCCAGCGCCGTGCCTACATCCCCGCGCAGCCAGACGAGGTCGCCGTCGACCGGGCCGCCGCCGGAGACCCGCCCACCCGGCTCACCCCGCGCGAGCGACATGCGGCGATCCGTCGCCTGGACCGGCAGCCGCTGTCGGCGCCGGCCATCGCGGTGCGTGTTGGCTGCTCCACGCGCACTGTCCAGCGTGTCC
Source organism: Streptomyces sp. NPDC001858 (assembly GCF_053594615.1). NCBI lineage: Bacteria > Bacillati > Actinomycetota > Actinomycetes > Kitasatosporales > Streptomycetaceae > Streptomyces > Streptomyces sp. NPDC001858. The sequence continues at coordinate 106,643 of NZ_JBSFEV010000020.1, read as the reverse complement.
GCACGAAGGCGGTGGCGTCATGAACGCTCGCCCCCGCGTCCTCGATCTGTTCTGCTGCGCCGGCGGCGCTGGCATGGGCTACTGGCTCGCTGGCTTCGACGTCGTCGGCGTCGACATCCAGCCCCGCCCCAACTACCCGTTCGAGTTCGTCCAGGACGACGCGCTCACCGTCATGCGGGACCGCGGGCAGGACTTCCACCTCGTCCACGCCTCCCCGCCCTGCCAAGCACACACCGCGCTGACAAAGGGCACCAACCGCGGTCGCGAGTACGTCGACCTCATTCCCCAGATGCGGGAGCTGTGCCTCTGGTACGGCGTCGACTGGGTCATCGAGAACGTGCCCGGCGCCGCAATCCGCAAAGACCTCACCCTGTGCGGCGAACAGTTCGGCCTCGGCGTCATCCGCCACCGGCACTTCGAGTTCGGCTGGCTCGGCGCGGACCCAGTAGCCCCCATGCCGCACCGCCGGCACCGGGGCCCGGTTCGTGGCTGGCGGCATGGCGTCTACCGCGACGGCCCGTACATCGCCGCCTACGGCAAGGGGGGCGGCAAGGGCAGCGTCGCCGAGATGCAGCAGGCGATGGGCATCTGGTGGACCGACGTCCACGAGGAGCTCACGGAGGCGATCCCGCCCGCGTACACGGAGTGGATCGGCCGGGAGTGGATTGTCCGCGGGCAGTGGAACGCCAGGCGTGAGCCGGATGCCGAGCAGCGACTGGCCCGACTGCGGCGCACACCCGAACGGCACGCAACCTCACGAGCCTAGACCGCACACGACAAAGGCCCCGCAACCGCGGGGCCCGGAGGAGAGGAGGAGAGATGTCAGAAAGCGCCGTTCTCGAGGAGTTCGTGCAGGTTGGGGTCTTTCCGCTCGAGCAGTGCAGCGAACTCCGGGTCCTCGTTCAGCTTGTACAGGCGACGGACAAGGTCGTCGTAGAACGGGCGGGCCTCGGCGTCAAGGACGGCGGCTTTCCAGCGGTCCATGGAGATGAGCATGGCCTGCGGTTTGTCGCGGCGAGTAAGCGCAACGGGGTGGCCGAGAAGGCGCACTTCGGCGATGACCTCGGTCATGTTCGCGCGGGCGTCGGAGACGCCCAGCTGTCGGATCCCGGACTCACTCATGCGACCAGGATACACAAGAGCTCGCTTGTAATGTCCGTCGGGTTGTACAATTCAAAGGCGCACGAAGCTCTGGCACCAATGGCCACGTCGCCCCCATGAGGGCTGTCCAAAAACAGCGCTGACCAGCACAGACGCCCTCGCCGAGAAGAGATCCACAGCATGCCAAGCCGGTTTGAGTTCGAGCGCGCGATCAGGCGTAGCGGCCTGCAGCCTCTGGCGCGGCTGCTCGCCCTGACTGTCGCCACATGGGCTGACGTCGAGACCGGTCGCATCGCCATCCGCAACCAGCCGGCCCAGTCGGTGCTATTGGAGGCCACCGGATTGTCCAAGTCTGCGTTCCTGTCGCACCGCAAAGCGCTGCTCGAAGAAGGGTGGCTGAAGTGCAAGTCGCCCGATCGCATCAAGGCCCAAAAGGAGCACGCCCAAAATGTCTACTCCATCCACATTCCGGAGGGTAAGGCTGGGTCGCCAGGCGACCTAGCCAAAACGGACAAGAGGGTCGGAAAGCGACGCGAACCTAGGTCGGGAGACGACCTAGACCTAGGTCGCCAGGCGACCCAGCCAAATGGGACAGAAGCCGTTAAGTCCGGATCGACCCTAGGTCGCCAGGCGACCACAAGAGTCTTTCCTTCTACTACTACTCCTTCCTCTCCTGCAGCCGATGGGGAGCAGGCGGGCAGCGAAGAACGGATCCCGCGAGCCTTCGACTACTGCCAGCCGCTCATCACCGCCATGACCGACGCCGGGCTGGACGTCTCCTGGCAGATGAGTGCCGACGATTGGCAATCCGTAGCCCGCGTACTTCAGAGGGCGGGAGTCGAGCGAATGGTCAAGTTCGCCCTCGGTGCCAAGTCCCGCACACCCATCCGCTTCGCCACCTTCTACCTCCGAGCCGGATGGGCCGGCCTCCCGCCGAGCAGCACCAAGCCTGCACCGCAGCCCAAACATCTGCGCGCCCTACCCGACTGGTGCGAAGAACCGGACTGCGACGAGAAGACCCGCCTCCGCGAACACGAGGACGACAGCGGCCTGCGCTCCCTCTACCCCTGCCCCGAATGCCATCCCAAGAGCCGTAAGGACACCGCCGCGTGAACGACTTCGACGAGCCCCATGACCACGAGCGCAACCCCCCGCACGACACGCAAGCCGAAATCGCCGCTCTCGGAAGCATGCTCCTGTCGCTGCACTCGATCGACCGAGTCAGCGTCGTCGCCGAAGCGCGCCAGTTCTACCGACCCGCCCACCAGGCGATCTACAACGCGATCCTCGCGGTGTACGGCCGATCCCGCAGCCCCAAGGTCGACCCGATCACCGTCGGAGAAGAACTGGCCCGCCTCGGACTGCTAGACAAGGTTGGCGGCAGCAGCTACCTGCATCACCTCGTCCAGGCCGTGCCGTCCGCCATGAACGCCGAGCGGTACGCCGAGATCGTCCGTGACAAAGCCCTCCTGCGCACAGTCATCGAAACGTCCACCCGGGCCGCCGCCCGCGCTTACGCCCAGCAGGACGAGGCCGTCGAAATCCTCGACGACGCCATGGCCGAGTTCCAGGGGGCAGCCACCGGCGCCTCGCCGCTCGAGGTGAAACTGTCCGTCGGCGACCGGTGGGGCACATTCCTCGACGAACTCGAGGCCGGCAAGGACCCCCGGGCCCTCGACACCCCGTGGCAAGACCTCAACGACATCATCGAGCTCAAGCCCGGCCAGCTGATCACCGTTGGCGCGGCCACCGGTGGCGGCAAGTCCCTGCTCGGCATGAACCTCGCTTCCCACGTTGCCATCCGCCGCAACCGGCCTGCCCTCGTTGCCTCCATGGAAATGGGCGGCTCCGAACTCATGGCCCGCCTCACCGCCGCCGAAGCCAGCGTCGATCTCGATCGGCTCATCCGCCGCAAGCTCGGCGACCACGACTGGGCCAAGGTCATCAAGGTCTCCGACCGGATGCAGAACGCCCGCAACTTCATCCTCGACGACTCCCCGAACCTCACACTCTCCAAGATCCGCGCCCGGCTTCGATGGATGGCCGGACACGGCGCGCCGGCCGCCATCGTCATCGCCGACTACCTCCAGCTCATGAGCCCCGAAGGGTCAAGCAGCAACACCAGCCGCGCCCAGGAAGTCGCCCTGCTCAGCCGCGGTCTGAAGCTCCTCGCCATGGAGTTCGAGATCCCCGTCGTCGCCCTCGCCCAATTCAACCGGGGCTCCGTCGGCCGGCAGCCGCTCGTGACCGACTTCAAGGACAGCTCGGCAATCGAGCAGGACTCTAACGTCATCCTCCTCATGCACCGGCCGCTCGCCGAAGACGGCACCGACACCGGACCGCGAGCGGGCGAAATCGACGTGATCGTCGCCAAGAACCGCAACGGCGCTAACGGTCGCATCGTCCCGCTGATCTTCCAGGGCCACTTCGCCCGCCTCTCCAACTACCAGCACGGCTAGCCGAAAGGACACCCGATGATCACCTGGCCCGAACTCGTCGCCGCGGAACCGCGGCTGGCCGAACTCGAAGAAGCTGTCCGCGCCGAAGCCGCCACATCCGCCCCTGACCCCATGTGGTCCTTCTCGATCTACTGGTCGCGCACCCTCCGTCCCGCCATCCGGCCCCTCGTCGGATGGGACCGCGACACTGGCGCCCACCCCCACCTCGAATCCGAAGAGGCGTGGCATGCGGCCATCAGCCACTTGATCGGCCTGCTGCCCGCAGGCGAAGGGCTGTGGGCGACATGAGCCAGCTCAGCGTTGAGGAGATCGCCGAACTACGGAAAGACCCAACGAGCTTCCGCGACTACCTCCGTCACATCACGGGCCGCACCGTCGAAGCCGAACCGGCCAAGCCCACCCTGATCGCGGTCCCCGACCCCGGCTATCGGGTCGCCCACACCGGCGGCTGGCCCCTCGGCAGCGCCGCCACCGGGCCTACCCCGACAGGCGACACCTGCACCTGCGCGAAATGCCGGAGCAACCCCGCCAGCACCGTCGTGCGCCAGACCCAGGAAGGAACCGCCGCATGACCACCACAACCGACATCGCCCGCACCCACGGCCACGCCGGGTCGACCGCCTGTCAGGACTGCGGCACTACCGACAACCTGCACCTCGTCGTGTGGGGCGACCCGGAATCCGGCGAGAGCGGCACGTTCCTGGAGTGCTGCGGATGCGGTATCGCCGCCGGTGACCCGCCCGAGATCCACGACGACTGCGAGCCCGATGAGCCGGACGAGGAAAACGAAGACCCCGGCCCGACCGCCCGCGTCTTTCGCCGCGAGGCCGGCTGGACGCTCAGCCCGGCCCTCCCCCCGTCGCAGACCCCCGAGCCGTGCACCAGCAACCACTTCCGCCAGCAGGACGGCCGACCCGCCTGCACCGCCATCGCCGCATGGAAGGTCGTCGAAGACCACGGCATGCACCTCAGCATCGGCTTCTACTGCGACGCCGACCTGCCCGACGAGCACAAGCCGCAGGAGGCCACCGCATGAACGGCTTCCTCGACTTGTTCGCCGGCGGCGCCGGCGGCTGGCACTACGGCCTCGCCGCCCACGGCCTGACCTCGCGCGGCCTGGAGTTCGACCGCTGGGCTGTCGCCTCCCGGCGTGCGGCCGGCCATGACGTGCTGCTGTGCGACGTCACAACGGCCGATCCGCTCGAGCATGCCGTCGACGGTTTGGCTGCGTCGCCGCCGTGCCGCCCGTTTTCGCCGGGCGGCAAGCGGGAGGGCCTCGGCGACCGGGACGTGGTCGCGGAGGCGATCGACGACTTGGCGGCCGGCCGCGACAGCCGCGACCGGCTTCTCGCTCGCTGCGTCAACCCGGACAGCCTGCTGGCCGCGGAGCCGATGCGGTGGATCCGTGCGCTGCTGCCGCGAACCGTGGTGATGGAGCAGGTGCAGGCCGTGCTGCCGCTGTGGCAGCCAGCATCCGCGAAGCCGTCGGCCCGCTCTACGACGGCAGCTACGAGTACCGCGTGCTCGCCACCGTCGACTTCAGCCGGCGCCCTGGCCCGGACAACCCGGAGACCCGGGAGACGTGGTGGTCATCGCTCGCCACCATCCCCGCCGCCCCGTCTGCCTGACCCGCACCGGCGGCTCGCATCCCTAGTGCGAGCCGCCGGCCACCGGAACTCTCCCATCGACCTGAACGGAAGACCATGACCACCGACCAGACCCCGCACCGCGCCGTCCTCACCGTGACGGTCACCAGCCGCCCGGATGGCGGCCACTACTTCGACCCGGCCGACTTCGCTGCACACGTCACCGGATGGGTGCGTGCGGGGTTGAAGGGCCGACACGCGGTCGACGAGGTGACGATCGTCGACCAGGCCGCCGAGTTGGCGCGGGCGCAGGCTGAGGCGCACCAGTATCGGACGGCGCTTCAGGGCGTGGCGCGCAGGGAGGCCGCGACTTCTGTCCCGTCGCCGTCCGCAGACCGGGCCACGCTGCGGGACCGGATCCGGCGTGCCGTGTGCGTGGCCGAGGGCTTCGGCTTCGCGTGGGGCACCGACATGTTGGAGCCCGACGAGTACGGCGAGGTCGCTGACAGGGTGCTGGCTGTCCTGCCCGACCGGCCCGCGTTCGACCAGGCTGCCGATGTCGCCGAGGACGTGGCGGAGAGCCTGCGTAAGGACCACGAGTTCGAGCGCAGTACTGGCGCGCTGGACGTGATGACCGAGCTGCGTCGTCTGGCCGCCGAGCAGCCCACCGAGACGCAGGCCTCCACCGCCGACAAGGCCGCCGCGCAGGGCATGTCCCCGGCCGAGTACCGGGCCGCCTCCCACCGTTCGGCCGTCGAGCAGATCCGGACGGCCGCCCAAGGCCTGTACGCCACGGCCGCGATCAGGGTGATGGCCGCGCTGGACGCCGAGCAGCCCGACACCCTCACCCCGCGCCGTGGCGACCCGGTCGAGGCGTGGCTGAAGGCGCGGCGAAAGTACACGACGACGTGGCACGACTGGCACACCCTCGACGACCTCCTCGACGCGTACCGGCTGCACGCCGACACCGGCACCCCGCTCGGCAAGCACGTCTGCGAGGGCGACGGCTGCGACCACCAGGAGCAGCCCGACACCCAGACACGGGAGGCCGCGCGCTGCGTGTGCGGCCATCCCATCGAGCTCCAGGACGAGGACGACCCCACCACCTGGATCCACACCCCCGGCAGGGACACCCACTGCGTCGACGCCCGGCCGCTCCCCTCGGACACGGCCGTCGTCCTGCAGGTGGTCTCCAACTGGCACCGCGGCAGCGAGAGCCGGGACGTCCTGGTCGAGGAGCTGACGCTGGCCGGGTTCGCGGTCCCGCACTCCTGCAAGAACTGCGAGGGCATCGACCCCGACACCTGCCTGATGAACCCCGACCGGCCGTGACCACCCTGCCCGCCTGCCTCCCGGCCGGGATCGCCGTGTGTGTGGTCGCGGCCGGGGTGTGGGTGGTGGTGGGGGTGGTGTCGGCGGGGATCGACTGGCGGGAACGCAGAGCCGCCCGCGCGGACCGGAAACAGCCCCGAGAAAGCCCCTGACGGCCCCTGGGAGCCGCGAACTCGCCTCCCGGGTCCCCGTGAGCCGGAACCAGCAGAGAGGCGCTGAGAGCCTCTGCCCCGCCTATCCGTCAGGAGTAAGCCGTGAAGCCCTACCGAGTCCTCGTCACCGGGTCGAGGGACTGGCCCAAGCCCGCCGACGTCTTCGCCGCCCTCAACGAAGCCCAACGCCAAGCCGACGGCCGTCTCCTCGTTGTCGTCCACGGCGTCTGTCCCACCGGAGCCGACGCCCACGCACGCCAGTGGGCACGCGCCCGGCAAGGCCAGGGCGAGGCCGTCATCGAAGACCCGCACCGCGCGAACTGGCGGCCGGGCGGAGTCCTCGACCGCTCCGCCGGGTTCCGCCGCAACGCCGACATGGTCCGGCTCGGCGCGGACGTGGTGCTCGCCTTCACCGGCCCGTGTGCCAAGCCGAACTGCCGCGAGCCAAAGCCTCACCCGTCCCACGGCACGTCGCACTGCGCCGATCTCGCCGAAGCCGCCGGGATCCCCGTGAGGCGGTGGACCGCATGAGCCTTCCCGACGGCACCACCCTCGGCGCCCTCCGCCGCGAACTCGCCCAACTCGTCGCCATCGCCGACAGCGCCGAACGCCCCAAACCCACCCGCATCAACCCGCCCGACCACCCGATGCCCGGCCACGAATGGACCGTCACCGAACACGGACACCCGTACACCCAACGCACCTTCGACTGGGTCATCCGCTCCGTCGACCAGTCGGAACACACCGACGCCGTGTACGTCTCCTCGCCTGACTGCACCAACCCCGGCGAGGACTTCACGCCCATGACGCCGACCGACGCCCGCCGCCTGGCCATGGCGCTCCTCGCCGCCGCCGACCGGGCGGACCACCTCACCGCTGGCGTGCCCCGCCTCGAAGAGCGACGCACCCCCGCCTGACCCCCTGCTCTTCGGCCGCCCCCGCCCGGGGCGGCCCGAAAGGAAACCCGACGTGACCGAACAGTCCACCCCCGAATTCGGCAAGCCCTTCGTCCTCGTCCGCGATACCGACGTGTCAGGCGTCTCCGGTGTCGGCATCGTCGCCAACGGCATCCTCTGGCCCGACGGACAAGCCGTCATCCACTGGACCGGCAGCGCCTACCCCACCACCACCCCGCACCCCGGCGGCATGGAATCCGTGATCGCCGTCCACGGCCACGGCGGAGCCACCCGCGTCGTCTGGCAGTCCATCGAGGCCAAGATCCCCAAGCCCCGCTACGGCGAGGTGTGGCCCGAACTCGTCGGCTACGTCCAGGAAGCCGTGAACGACGGCGGCCAGATCGACCCCGCCCACCTCGCCGCCTACATGCGGGAGCTGCGGCACAAGGCCATGGCCCCGACCCGCGAGTGGATCCGTTCGATGACCCACGCCAGCGGCGACACCGACACCCCCGCCTGAAGGAGACCGCGATGCCGATCACCCAGCACGACCAGCCCGTCTACAAGCTCGTCTGCAGCAACATCAACTGCTACAGCGACGACTGGACCGCCCTCGACCCGGACGGCGACCCCAAGTACTTCGACAGCCAGCAGGCCGCCCGCCAGTGGGGCCGCGCCAACGGCTGGGACACCGGCGACCCCGTCCTGTGCCCGGCCGACGCTGCCGACGCCCGCGCCCGGCGTGAGCAGGCCGCCGACATCGCCGACGCCATCCGCGACGCCCTGTAGCCCGCCCCCGCCTGAGCCGCACGCCCGACCCGAAAGGCCACGCCGTGAACGACAGTCCCGCCGACCAGCTCCGAGCAGCAGCCGCCAAGCTGCGCCAGGCCCGATTCCCTGCGGCCATGACCGCCACAGCCAGCACCGCCGCCCTGATCGGGGCGCGACTGCCGCTGGCCGACTGGCTGGACGAGACAGCCCGTAACTCCGAGCCGTTCGAACAGATCAACCACCACGCCCTCGCCGTGGCCCGCGCCATCCTCGGCACCCCGGACCAGCCATGACCGACCCCCTCCACGCCGCCATCGGTGCAGCCCTCCACCCCCACGGCATCACCAACCCAGACGTGATCACCGCCGCAGCCGAAGCCGCCGCAATGATCCTCGGCCGCGACCGCTGCACCCACGAACGCCGCATACACGCACAACACCACCACACCACCGTCGACGACTGCCCGTGGTGCATGACCAGCAGCCCAGCCGACCGGACACCCGCACCAGCCGTCGCCGTCGCGGTCGCCGCGAAGGGAGACCTCCTATGACCCCCCAGACGAAAGCCCGCTACAGCACCGCCGCAGCCACCCTGTTCGCCGCCGCCGGCATCTACGCCGGCGCCACACACCCCGCCCTCGGCGCGCCGGGAGCGGTCGCGGCGATCGCCCTGTACCTCGTTGCCCGTTCCTACCGGCGTGAGCACTGGCAGGCGGCCGTCGACTGCGAGCAGGCCCGGCGCGTGGCGATCGTCATCCCCGACCCGGCGCCGATGCCCGACTGGGAGCAGCTCGCCGAACAGGCCCGGTACGACGAAACGTTCGGCGACATGATCAGCCACTGGAACGAGGACGCCGCGTGACCTCCCACCCCATCGACGAGAACCATGGGCACTGGTGGCTGGTGACCGGCCGCTGGCAGCGCCTGCACGCCATCCCCGCCGACAAGATCACCCCCGTTCAGATGCGTACCGCCATCGACAACAACGAGCCCATCGGAGCCCCTTCCGTCTGCGGATGGCCCCGCGGATGGGAGATGCCCGGCATCGCCTCCCGCCTCGGACTCCGCCGCTGCGTGCACTGCTGTCGTGCCCTCGGCATCCCGCCCGGGAACGGAACCCCGGCCAACGAAACCGACCTTGCGGCGAAGGGATCCACGACATGACCCGAGGTCCTGCCCGCATGCCGCTCACCCCCAGACAAGCCCAAGTCCTCACCGCAGCCGCCACCGGAGCACCCCTCAGTCAGGTCGCCTCCCGGCTCGGCATCACCCGCGAGCAGACGGCATCGCATCTCTCCCGCGCCTACCAGCGGCTCGACGTCACCCACCTGCCCCGCGACCAGCGGCGGGCCGCAGCCGTCCGCATAGCCGTCCGACGCGGACTCATCCCCAACCCGACGGAGACAGCACCATGACCGACACCCCCGTACACGGCTGCACGATCGACGGGCAGCCCGCCATACCCATCCTCGTCGCCGAGTACAACCGGCTGATCACCGAACTCGCCGAAGCCCGCGCCACGAACCAGCGCCTGAACTACCGCGCCCAACAGTCCGAGTCCGAACTCGCCGCCTATCGCCGGGCCGTCCGCCAGTGGGAGATCACCGACAACAGCACCTACGTGCCCCTGCGCAGCATCGCCGCCATCGCCAAGGCCGCAGGCATCGACGTGCCTGAACGGTGGGAACTCCACTACCAGCGCGTCGAACGCGCCGAAGCGGAGATCCAGCGGTACGCGGAAGCCGAGTCGGCAGACGCGGCGGCCGGTTCCTACGCCGGCCGCGCCGAAGCGGCCGAGCGCGAGCGCGACGTGGCCCGCCAGCATGCGGCAGCCATCTCCGCCCAACGCGACCGCCTCCGCCAGCGCATGAACGCTCTCGCCGACCGGTGGGACCACGCCCTCGCCCCCGACAAGCCCTACGCCCGCACCCTCCGCGACGAGATCAGCTGCGCGCCGTTCGATCCCGAAGGCGCGATGAAGGTGCAGGAGTACCGGGAGCGCGGGCGACGGCTGTGGGCGTTCCGCTGCTGGGGCACCGACACCTGCGACGGCTGGCTCGGCCTGGGGCACTACACGCAGTCGTCAGCGCTACTGGAACGAGAGCGCCATGTGGCCGAGGAGCACGCTGCGGCCGCGCACGGGCTGGCCGCTGAACAATCGCGAACAACCCTGAACAACCCGCCCGGCAGCAACAACGCGCCCGAGCCGGCTGCCCGTATCCGCCAACTGCTCGACCTCCTCCACGAGATCTTGGACGAGCAGTACACGCCGATGCGGGAGGGCGACGGCACCGGGGCGGTCGACTACTACCAGGCGCCGCGCGCCCTGCCGATCGTGTATGACCGGTGGGTGGCGGAACGCGACGGGAAGGTGCGGACGTGACCCGCGCCCACGCCCCCAAGCCCAACCAGCGGGAACGCGCCGAACGGCAGACCACCATCGACACCCTGCTCCAGCGCGCCCTCCGCGGCATGCTCACCATCCCCGAAGCCGCCCTCCTCGCCGAGTACTGGCGGGCCGAGCAGCGGCTCGCGGACAAGACCCGCCGCAGCCTCGGCGCCACCACCCGCGCCCTCGACAGCCACCGGGCCGCCGCCGACGCCGAAATCCAGCGACTCGAAAAACAGATCGAAGACCTCGCCGCCGACCACAAACCGCAGGAGCACGCCGCATGACCGTGCACCATCACCCCGCACCGATCCTCGACCAGCACTGGCAAGGGGAAGAGCTCGCCGCCGACGACACCCACCGCTACCTGTGGCTGTGGCACGGCTTCAACATCCGGCTCATCGCCGTCCCCCGCGACGACAACCTCGGCTACGACCATGGCTGGTGCTATCCCCGCGACCAACAGACAGTCCGGGACGCCGTGGCCGCCTGGAACCCCGACACCCAAGACGAGCCCGCCGGCTGGCACAAACGCCCCACCGCGCCGGTGCGACGTGCCCCGTGCCGCGACGAAGAACCCGACTACAACCGGCCGCGCTGCGTCCACGGCAGCTACCTCCATGACGGATGCCGCACCATCGGCTGTCCAGAGCAGAGCTGGCTGTGACGAGGGGCCCTCACCCGACCCGGGTGCGGGCCCTCGAGCCCGTCAGGGCTGCTTTTCCTGTTCCCGCAGGAACTCCTCCACCACCGCCGTGTTCCGGCGCATCGCAGCCCTCAGCTGGTTCCGCTGGAAACGGTCCCGCCCGTCGTTGACGACCTGCTGCCAGCCCTCCCGGCCGTCCGCGAGCCGCTCGCACACCAGGAATTCGATGATGTCCTCCAGGCTCGGCCTGAACCGGCGGCCGCCCACCGGGAAATGAAGCTTCTCCAGCGGCCGCTTCTCGTCACCCTGCCGGTTCAACGTCTCCAACGCCGACGACTGGCCGTGAACCTGCAGGTGAGCGCTGGTGTACTTGTCTTTCTCCCGCTCATAGTCGAAATGGCACAAGCAGGTTTCCAATTCCTCATCGGAAAAGATCCCGCAGTACGACTTGTGGACCGTCAGATAGCGGCATTCGTGATCCAAATGAACCTGGTAGCTGAGGTTCATCCAGACTCGCGGCTTCTTGTTGTCGATCCGCACAGGAAAACCCGTCGGCTGCGTCAGATTCGAACGCGACAGACCACTGCCCACAGTGAACACCGGCACACTCTCAAGCGGGCGTTGCACAGCCCGCAACCGCACATCGCGGCAGATCGTGGCGTTCAGTACTCCCTGGAGCTCCTGGGCGAAGTCGTAGGCCTTCCGCTCCAGGTCAGAGGTCAACCGTGCCGCCAATCGATACCCACAGGGCGTGCGCCTGGGACGACGCGAAGTCGCGAAGCCGCGCCTGCTCCTTCAGTTCGGCGTAGGTCAGACCAAGTTCGGCGAGAGCCTGCCGGGCCGCTTCCCGGAATTCCTCCGCAGTCACGACGATCACAGTCTCGTCGTCGTGATCCGTCGCCCACTGCTCGATCACGGTCATCGCTATCCCCCCAGACGGCGTTTGATGTTTTCAGTCTGCTGCATAGGTCTGACAGCGTGACCCAACTAGCCAGCAGACACTAGGGGTATGCCCCAGATAGTCGAAGAGTTACCAACTTCCGAGTGACCAACACCACCCGCTGATGACAAACAATCAGACAATGAACAGCCGCCCCAACTGGCGGCTGGGGGTCGCTGCTAGGCCGTCGGAGCGCGACCGGGCCGCCGCCGCGGCGAACGTGACGTCACCCGAACGGGGCGGCTACTCACCCGCGCCGCGGGCAGGCATCCTGCATGGCAACCCTCATCGCTGTCGACCGGAACGGCATCCAGCACGTCCTCATCGCCAACGCCACCGACGCGCCCTGCCCCGACCCCGACTGCACCGTCGACAACCTTGTGACAACAGAGATCGTCCACGCCGACCAGACCGCAGAGATCAACTACGACGGATGCGGCCACGAATACCTCACCGCGACACCCACACTCGGCGAGACACTGCAAAACAGCAGGTCCGCCCGCTGAACAGCGAAGCAGTATCAAAGCGGTACCGCTTTCGGATAGCCTCAATAAGCGGTAGCACTTTCACCGGGAGGCAGCGATGAGCAGCGAGCCGTGGACCATCGAGTCGATCCGCGACGCCCTCGGCAACCCCGCCCTCGCCCAGCGCTTCCTCAGCGAAGTCAACCGGGCACCCGCCCACCAGCTGCTCACCGTTTTCGCGAAATGGCAGGGCATCGCAGAGCGCACCCTCGCAGCCGTCCAGCGAGGCCGCGAAGCCGCCGCCGTCGAAGCGGCCGGCGGAGAAGTGCCCGGCGACTGGCGTGACGTCACCGAACGTGTTCTTCAGGAAGCTGAGCGGATTCGCTCACGCGGAGCCGCCTGACCTGCTTGAGTGAAGGCGTGTACGCCCTCCGCTGCGACGCCGTGAACCAAGCAATCTGGGACGGCCTCCCCGACGAAGCCAGCGCCCGACTCGCCCTCGCCCTGGCCGACGCCTGCACCGACCCCATCGCCGCCACCCAGCCCTACGGCGAAGACGACGGAATCATGCGCACCCTCGTCACCGGCGACATCCTCATCGTGATCTACCTCGGGCAACAGACCAAGACGCTGCACATCTTCCAGATCGACTACCTCGGCTGACCGCCCCCGAGGCCCCCGGCGCCCGTGGCACGATGCCGTCCCACACGCACCAAAGGGGGCAACCATGATCGAAGCCAAAGGCCACAACGGCCAGATCGTCTTCGACGGCCAACACGTCACCATCACCCGCAAAGGCATCCTCGCCCGCACCAGCGTCGGCAAAGGCGAAAAACGCTGGCACATCAGCCAGATCAGCGCCACCCAGTGGAAGCCAGCCGGAGCCTTCATCAACGGCTTCATCCAGATCTCCGCAGCCGGCGGCAACGAACGCCGCAGCACCTTCGGCAGCCAAACCCGCAGCGCCGTCCAAGACGAAAACTCGGTGATCTTCACGCGGAAGCAGCAGGCCGGCTTCGAACAGCTGCGCGCCGCCATCGACCAAGCCATCGCCGCACAACACGCAGCCCCGCAAATTGCCCAGCTCGCTGGCGTCGCCGACCAGCTCGCCAAGCTCGCCGACCTCCACAAGCAAGGCGTGATCACCGTCGAGGAGTTCGAAGCCGGGAAGAACCGCATCCTCGGGGGGTGACGGAACGACGAAGGCCCCCACCCGCACGATGCGAGTGGGGGCCCTTTGGCGTGCCGTCAGGCGCGCGACACCTCGATCTCCCCAACGGCCGCCTTCACGGCGTCGATTGGATCGCCGAGGGACGTCAGATCGAACCACTCGCCTCGCACGCGGTAGACGTCGAAGTGGACGTGAAGATCGCGTTCGTAATCCCCAGCCATGGACCACAGCAAGTGGAGGTCCATCGGCTGACCCGTCTGGAGCTCCCTCAGCCGGCGCATCGGATCCTTTGCGATGCCAATCTTCACCAGCTGCGTACCGTCTGCCGCGATCAGATAGGTGTGCGGCTTGGTGCCGATCGCCGTCTGTTTTGGCGATCGGGGAGGAATGTCGGCAGGCCTGGGCTGCTCAGGCACCAGCTGAACGTCTTCCGGATGTGGGATGCCCTCGCGAGCGTAAGCCCACCTTCGGAATTCCTCATCCATCGGCTTACGAGGTTGCGCCGTTGAGGGGCGGGAGCAGAGCCACTGCTCCTTGAACCACCACGCGGGCCGGTCGATCGTGTCGTGGAACTTGGGTACCACTTCCAAATGGTTGGTCAATGAGTCTCCTTGGCGGGGGCGAGCGTGTTGTCGAGGTGCTCCTGCACGGGCTCGAACAGTCCGTAGGGCACGTACTGCGGGATCTCGTCGAGCCCGACCCAGGCGACGGCGTCGAGCTCGTCGGCGTCGGCCACGTGTGCCTCCCCGTCGACCACATCGCAGGCGGTGTAGCTCATCTCCCGCTGCGTCTTCGGGTGCACACGCTGCCCGATCAGCCGAGCAGCCTTCACCGTGAGGCCGGTCTCTTCCAGCGTCTCGCGCACGGCCGCCTGCTCCGGAGACTCGCCCGCCTCGATCGCGCCCGCGGGGAACTGCCACATAAGCTCTCCCTCGGAGATCCGGCGCCGCACCATCAGCACCTTGCCGTCGGCAACGATGATGGCGGCGGCGATGCCAGGCTTCTCGGTCTTCGTCTCGGTCATGCCAGCGCCTCCCGATCAACCTTGTCGGCGGTCCTGCGGATCCATTCACGGCTGAAAGGGACGTGTTCCGAGATGAGCGTCAAGGAGCAGCCGGCACGGCGCGCTTCGGCGATCGTCTGCTCCAGCTGCGCTCGCCTCATGCGGTGCTCGGCCGCGGCCTCATCGACGAGGCGTAGAAGTTCCTGGGCCCTGGGGCTGTCGAGGGAGAGTCGAGGAGGCTTGGGCCGCAAAGCCTCGGCTACGGCTTGCTGTACGAGCGGAATGGGGTCGCTGTCGAAGGCGAACCACTCGCCGTGGCAGCGGCGATCAGCGAAGTGTCGGTGAAGCTTTGCCTCCAACTCGCTTCCGCCCGGGTGCGACCAGAGGACTGCAAGCGGCACTGGCGACATGCGTTGGATGTCGGCGACGCGTTTCGTCAGGTTCGTCGTTCGGCCGATCTTCACGGTGTTGCTGCCTGGCGTACCCAGTACGTAGACCAGCTCTGCGGTCACCGAGCCCCCTGTTCGTAGCTCCAACCACTGCCAGTACCTCGATACTCCGAGACTGGGATCGGGTGCGCGCCTTCCCTCATCCGCTGTCGGTACAGCAGGCCGTGCAGGTGGTCGACTTCGTGTGCGACGAGTCGAGCCATACCCCGCTCGAAGATCGTGATCCGCTCCTGTCCGTCGATGTCCATGTGCTCGACGCTGATCGCCAGCGGCCGGGGGACCCTGCCGCGCACGTCGAAGAAGCTGAGGCAGCCCTCGTACTGCTCATCTGTCTCGCGCGACTCTTCGACGATGCGCGGGTTGAACAGGGTGATGGATCCGCCGTCAGGGGGGCGGACGATTGCGACGGCCCGGTCGATGCCGATCTGCGTTGCTGCCATACCCATGCCCTTGCCGAAGACGTGCACGGTGGACGCCCGTTCGGCAGCGGAGATCAGTTCGGCGACAACCCGGCGCGCGTCCTCGGCTTCGTCCGGTAGGACGAACGGGCGCGCGGTCTTCGTCAAGATCGGGTCGCCCTCTTGGACGATGCCAACGGCGCGCATCCTCTCGCTCGCGGTGGCTTCGGGCTCCAATACGTGCAATGTATTCTCCTGGTTTGGGCGGGTTCGGAACTTCCATTCAAGCCGATAACGGGCGTGCAGAGGCGGGTCTTCGGTCGACCACGAGAAGACGCGCCGGTCGTCTTCTTCAGTGCGGCGGATTGCGGTGCGGAACGGCATCGCCTCAGCGGTCATGCTCGTCTCCGTGCCCCACACGACTGGGTCGAGGGCAGCCGGGAAATCGAGGCGAACGCTCATGCGCCGCGTCGGCAGCCGCACCGCTCGCTGGAACCATGAGCCCCACTTCTCATCGCCCACGGTGTAGCTGTACTCCAGCCACACCGACTCGCCCGGGTATAGCGGGTACTGGCCGAAGAGTAGCCACAACTCCTTGAAGGCGTCCCGGTCATGCTTCACCCGCCACGTCAGGGGCTCGCCGTCGATCGAAGCGCTGAGGCCGATCTCCTCCCACGTCAGGGGATGTTCGCGATAGTGCTGGTTCGAGCGCTCGGGATCTCCCGGATAGCGGTCGACGGAGATCCGGACCAGGTATCGGGTCACCGGGTCGGGGCTGTCGTTGTACAGCCGGCGCCGCTGGGTGGCCCGGTAGGTGCGGCCGTCGTAGTGGAGCGTCGTGTCCTCGTGCTTCACGATCAGGCTGGTGGCGTGCGAGTCCTCGCCATTCGATGCAGTGTGCGGTGTCGTAGCCGGGCGTCCTTGAGTCTCAAGTTCCCGGAACGTGCGACGCAGAGCGCCGCCGGTGTTGAGGACGTCGTCTGCCTGGTTGGCGAAGGAATCCGAGGGGGCAAGCTGGCCGCCCTCGACCTTCGACACATAGGACGGCGTGTATCCGACCCGGTTGGCGAGGGCGGATTGCGAGAGTCCCCGCACGTCGCGCCAGTACTTGAGCTCAGCGATGAACGCCTCTGCTGCTGCCTGCTGCTCGGGCATGGCTCCCCTGCCTGTGCCTGTGATTGAGGTGTGAGTGATCGGCTCTCAAGATGTCGTCACAGCCTCCCCAGGCGCTTTGCTGCTGGTGAGGGGAGGTTCCGACATGCTGCTTCAACCTGCAGTTGGACCGCTATGCGTCCCGCTTCGCGCTTCGCACTGTGCGCTCCCGAAGTGGCGGTACGCCAGCCGCGTTCGCGATCCGGCGGATGTGGTTGCGGTCGTAGGGGGTGTGCTTCTCGACCTCACCTGGCCTGAGGTTGCGCTCCATGAGGTGCTTCACGATCGCGGAGTGGAGCGCGTCGCGCCGCTTATCGAGAGCCCTCTCCGCCGCTTCGTAAGCGGCGCTGAGCTTGTCGAGCTCCTTCGATGCGGCGTCCCGCCGGGCGTTCTCCTCATCCGTCATGGCGAGATGATCCCACACCCCTCGATTGCAACCTGAGGGGTCAATAACTACGAGATCCGGCCACCTTCCCCTTTGGGCTTGCGCTTGATGCCTCATGTTGCAACTATAGAGCGCATCAGGCCGCTACGACAGGGCAAGAAGAAGCCCCATTCGGTGCTGGAACACCGAACGGGGCGATGGTTCGGATCGTGAGAGGACCCAGAACCATGAAGAGCATCGCACATCTCCCCGCCGAGCGCGGGGTAAGCCTGTCCCTCGAAGCCGAGGTGATGGCGGACGTCGACACCGGCCAGCTGGCACTTGTCGCATCCGCCAACCCCCGGCTCTCCGACTTCGCCGAGACGTCGCCGGCCCGCCTGCGTCAGATGGTGACGGCGGCCCGGGCGCGTCTCGCCGAGTTCGAGCGTCTCGCGGACGAGCAGGAGGCCCGCGACACGCTGGCCGCCCTCCTCGCCGAGCACGGGATGCGCCTGCAGGAGTGGGACCTCAGCTCCCTCGACTCGCAGATGCGCGACCACATCAAGGCCGTGCACGACCCGACTGTGGGCGGCGGCCACGTCGTCATCGTCCCCACGGGCCAGGACCCGATCGCTCGCCTGGCCGCCGTCCGCGACCTGATCGCAGACGTGCGGGGTGCCGAATGAGCGCCCCGGTCCCCTCCCCGTCGCCCGGCGACATCCTCATGGCCGCCCGCGTTGCCGACCACCGCGCCCACTGCGCCAGCTGCAGCGGGCGCGCCGAGGAGGCCGAGGCCCGGTACGCCGCATACGGCGAGTCCTTCCGACGCGTCGACCGCCTCACCCTCGGCCTGCACGCCGCACGCCGCACGACGGTGACGTCGTGAGCGCCCCGACTGTCTCGACTGACCGTCTCGCGCATGAGGCGGCGTCGCATGTCCGGGTGACCCCTGAGGTGCAGCGCGCGGTGGCCGACGACCACGGCAAGACGAAGGATGCGTTGCCGTCGAGGCCGCGCGGACCGCACCCGTACCGAACGGCGGCAGTCTGATGGGCGCCGAACTGGAGCGTCTGGTCGCCGCGCAAGCTGCGGCGGATGCCGTGGTCCGCGCGGTTGGTCAGCCCGTCGGCTGCGGTCCGCTGCTGCGGGTGGCTGTGACGGACGCCGAGACGAACGTGCGGCTCGCTACCTGCTTCGTCAGCTACGAGGTGGACGCCCGGCCGGCCCTTCGACTGGTCGGGGAGCAGCGGTGACCGACGACCAGTACGCCGAGATGCTCCGCAAGCTCCGCGAGGCCAACAAGCGATCCGAGGAACGCCCGAAGTAGTCCCCTAGACCGCCGCGGTGCGGTCCGACAATCCCCCCGTCCCGCACCGCGGCACCCACTTCGCACCACCCCCCCGTCCCCACCGACCCAGAAGGGCCGATGCGCCATGTCTCAGATCCACATCAGCGCCCTGGATGAGGGCGATGAACTCGGCATCAGCGAGACCCCCCAGTGCTGCGACGCCGTCATGGACACATACCCCGGCGGCTTCCAGTGCGGCCGCTGTGACTCTTTCGTCAACTACGACGGCAATCGCACCGTCACCCACGTTCAGATCAACTGACCACCCCCCATCGCACCTTCTGACCCGAGAGGGCCTGTGATCCACGATGTCTCCGTTCCTGTTCGACGCCGATCTCGCCGCCACCGATCTGGGCCGCCGCGCCCGCGCTGTGACCTTGGTGGGTTCCGTGCCGGTCATGTCGATCTCCGACTTGTTCGTCGAGTATGCGGCCGCGGTCGCCCGCCGGGACACGGCCCGTCAGGCGGAGATCCGCCGCGGCGCCGGCCCCGACCTGCTCGCTGAGCTCGACGGCTTCCACTACCTGGCAGCGGCGTGAAGACCACCGACCCCGACGACCTGCGAGCCATCGCCCGCGAGTACCGGGCCATCGCCGACCGTCACGAAGCGAAGGGGCGGCAGCGCCTCGCCCGAAACTTCCGGGCTCACGCCGACGACTGCGAGCGACGCGCAACTGGAGAGGAGGCGTGATGTTCACCCGCTGGCGCAGGATGCGTGCCGACCGCCGCCGTTGGGCTGCCGCGCGGACTCTCGCCGATCTGGGTGGGCTGATGGCGCTGTGGCTGGAGGGCGAACTGTCCTTGTGGCCGGGCTACACGCCGGGCTACGGCCCGGACGAGGAGACCGCGGACCTGGTCCCGGTTCTGGCCCGGGCGAATCGGGCCGGGTTCGTCACCGACCAGTCGCAGCCCGGCTGCGACAGCCCCGGCCATGACGGGCGGCGTTGGGAGCAGCGGGCCGCAGTGTCCGGGCTGGTCGGCGACGATCGGCTGCTTTTCGCACTGGCCAGGGTCGCCGAAGCCTGCCAGTTGACGTTCCTGGTCCGCACCGCAACCGACAGCGACCGGCCGGCTGTGACGGTCACGAAGGTCGACGGGGAGCCGTACACCGCATTCGGCGCCCCGCTCACCGGCCGGGACCTCCGCCGCCTGTGGCAGGGCGTATCGGCCGCCGCCATCGACGAGATCGGCGCCGCGTGGCAGGTGACGCTGGCCGACCCCCACTACGGGCCCAGCAACCGCCTGTGGACGGCGCTCGCCGACGCGGTCGACCTCCACGACGCACTCCTCGGCCTCGTCGCCGAAGCCGCCAACCCCCGCTGAACGAGCCGATAGGAGCCCGCCATGAGCCGCTTCACCGTCACCCGCCGGGGAACATCCGGTCCCGGTATCGGGGGCGAGTACACGTACAGCGCCCGCGCCGACAGCCCGGAGGAGGCCATCGCCAAGACCGCGGCCAAGGCGAACCGGCCGCTCGCCCGGCTCAACCGGGGCGGCACCGTCCTCGACCCCGACCCGATCAACGTCACCCGAATCGACTGAAGGGGATCCCCATGTCGAAGCCCTCGTGGCTGCCGAGCCAGCTCGCCGACCGGGCCCGGACAGCCGACAACCTCGCCGCCGCCGCCGACCAGATGAACCGGTGTCGCAGCATCGCCGCCGGCCTCAACGCGGACGGCAAGAACCACCACGACGACCCGATCTGGCAGGCCGCGGTCCGTGAGTCGCACCGGCTCGCGGCCATCGCCGAGGCCGACGGAACCGACATCCACGACATCGGGGCCGAAGCCGCCCGTCGACGCAGCTAATCATTCATCCGATCCGAAAGGGGTCCGACATGGGCTTATTCAGCCGAACTCCGGAACCGAAGGGCTACCGCCCCACTGACGATGAGGTGAAGGCCGCCGCCGACAGCCTCAACGCTGGCAGCCAGACCGCAGCCGACGATCTGTACGCCCATGCCGGCGACTACCGGCAGGAGACCGCGTTGCGGATTCTCGGCCACTGCGTCGAGGACCCGTCGTGAGCGGGGACGTGTGCGAGCAGTGCGAGGAGCACGCCCGCAACGGATGCCCCAACCGGCGCAAGCCCAGCTGGTGGTGACTGACCGCCAGCCCGATCCGCACCCCTCAAACCTGGGAGTCCGCCATGCAGTACGCCCTCATCGCCTTGTCGATCGCCGCCCTGGCGGCCCTCGTCACGGTCACCCTGATCGCCCTCTTCGCCCCAGCCCGCCGCGACCGCTGAGGGGCCGCAGCACCGCCACTGCCTGAACCGCCGAAAGGAACCCCAATGCCCGTATACAGCAAGGGCGACCGCGTGACTGTGGTTGCTGCAGGCCCGGAGAACGCAGGCACGGTCGGCAAGACCGGCACCGTCGTCGACGACGGCTCCCTGTCCGGCGGCCTCATCGCCGTCAAGGGCATCGACAGCCGGCTCGTTGAGGCCGCCATGGGCTACCGCGGCTACACCGCTGACCAGCTGCGGAAGGCGGAGTCGTGATGCACACCGGATCCGCCGACGAACTCCGCGCCAAGACAGCCCGCAGCCAGGAGATCGGCCGCCAGATCGCCGCCCTCCTGAACGAGGCGGAGCGGCTCGCCCCCGGCGGGGTGTCCGCGCAGGTCCGCGGCCTCGGATTCACAGTCCGGCGGACCGGGGCCGGCTTCACCGCAGACGCGAGGTGAACGGCATGCGCCTCATCTATGCGGCCGGGATTCTCCTGCCGCTACCGCTGATCGTCATCACCTACCTGATCACTCACTGACCCCTGGAAGGGACTGATCCACCGTGACCGCCACATCCGTCGAGAAGGTCAACGGCACGCCGAAGACCTCGCCCGAGCCCCGGTTCGACCCGGTCGCCCTGGCCGAGGCGGAAGCGATCCGGACCCGCGCCGCCGCCGAAGCGAACGCCGCCCGCATCGACGCCGAAGCCAAGGCGGAAGCCGAGAAGACCAAGGCGGCCGAGGAAGCCGAACGGCAGCGCATCCTCAACGAGCGCGCCCGCATGCGCCTGGAGAAGGAACAAGCCGACCACACCGCTGCGCTCGCCAGGCGCGCCGCCGACACCGCCAAAGCCAACGCCGAACGCGAGAAGGCGGAGAACGCCGCCGCAGAGCAGGACGCCGCGGACGCGAAGCGCGAGGCGGAGCAGCGGCGGTCGGAACACTGGTGGAAGTGGGGCGCCCGCAGCATCTACGCCACCGGCCTGATCATCGCCGCGCCCGTCCAGTTCATGCACTTCTGGGACCCTGCGCGGAAGTTCCTCATCGCCGCCCCCGCACTCCTCGAAGGGTTCGCCCTCGTCCTCGCCCTCGGTGCCGCATGGGCTGTCGCCCACCGCCGCGACGTCCTGCCGTACCGGATCGGCATCATGGCCGGCGCGATCATCGCCGCCGCCGTCAACCTGTACGGCGGCCTGACCGATGAGGCCATCGGATTCAACGCCGGCCTCATCGGAGCCCTCGCATCCGTCGGCGGCCCCGTCGTTCTGATGGCCTACGAGCACGGCATCGCGCAGCGCGCCGACGGCATCCCGTCCCGGCGTGAGCGCCGTGCCGCGCGCCGGGCGAAGGAAGCCTCCGACCGTGCGAAGGAGAAGGCGCGCGTTGAGAAGCAGGCCGCCGACGCGAACGCTGCCGCCGATAAGGCCGCCGCGCAGAAGGCTGCCGAGGAGGAGCAGGCCCGCAAGGACGCCGACCGGCAGGCGAAGCACCCGGACGTGTGGGAGGTCGCCGACGCGCTGCGCTCCGCCCGCGGCTCCCGGTACGTGACGGACCAGATCTGGGGCGAGACGTGGCTCCTCGTCACGGGCTGCAAGACGGTCGGGATCCGCGCCGAAATCGAAGCCCAGTCGCGCGCCGCACAGGCCCACATGCGGACCGTCACCGAAGCCCCCGTTCTCGGATCCATGTCACTGGTCAGTTCCCAAATGGGCCCCCGCCGCAAGAAGGACCCGAACACCCCCGACGGGCGCCGCAACAACGGCGGCACCCCGCCCGTCCGACGCCCCGGCGACACCGCCCCGTACAGCACCGCCGCGAAGAAGCAGGCGGCCATCGAGCAGACTGCTGCCGCCGCCAAGAACTCCCGCCCGAACGCCGACTAACCCACCCCGTTGAGAGGTCACCCATGAACACCGTCATCCGCCGGATCGCCGTCTCGGGCAGTGCCGCCGTCGCTCTCCTCGGAGGCGCCGCCACCGTCGCCGCCGCTTCGGAGACCGCGTCCGCCATCGAGATCCAGAACCGCATCGACCGCGCGACCGGAGCCCCCGTCGCCCTGCCCGACGGCCGCGTCATGCACATCCGCGGCCTCGACACCGCCGGCCGGTCCGCAACCCCGGAGCAGCACACCGCCGTCGCGGTCCTCGCCTCCTACAAGGCCGACGCCGACGACCCGGCCGGCATCACCAACGGCCTCACCCCCGACAGCGGCTCCGGCAGCGCCCTGCAGAACCCGCTCAACAGCGGCACCGGCACCGGCGCCGTGCAGACCGGCGTCAACGACCAGATCACCACCCAGGCCGGCGGCGGCACCATCGGCGTCGGAATCGTCTCCATCCTCGTCCTGGCGATCGTCGTATTCGTCAAGGTCAAGCACAGCGGCCTGAAGGTGGCCGACGCCGTCATCGGAGTGCTCTTCGGGATCGCCCTCGCCGGCACCACCTTTGGCGCGATGGGCTCCAACCTGACCAACTCGGTCGTCGGCTCGCTGGGCAGCATGCTCAGCAACCTCGGCTAGCCACCACCCGGCGGGGCCCACACCGGGCCCCGCCCCCTCCCGGAAAGGACCGGCCCCGTGGCCACCGAAGCCCAGCCCACCCCCACCGAGCAGCAGACCGGCATCCCGCCCATGCCCGCCGAACCGCCCCGAGCCCCCGGGCCGTCCCGCAGTGACCGCGCCAAGGACGTCCTCAAGGAGCAGTCCGGCCACGCCAAGGCCCGCCTCTCCGACTGGCTGGGCGGCGGCGACCTCGACCCCGTCACCGTCATCCAGCTCGCCACCGCTAAGAAGCAGCGCAAGCGCACCGAGCAGCTCGCCCAGCAGCAGCGCCGCGTCGCGGAGGGCTACGCCCGGCACGCCGTCGCCAAGGCGCAGGCCGAGGCCAGCGAGTCCGGCGGCAATGCGGGCGCCCTGGCCGCACTCAGCGGCCGGGTCGCGGCGGAGGAGACGAAGCTTGCCGAGATGCAGGCAATCCCGCTCCTGCCGCCGACCGACCGGGAGATCGCCGCCGCCCGCAACGGCAAGAAGGCATCCCGTGCCGCCATCGTCGCCGGTGGCGGGCTCGGCGCGATGTCCGTCCTCGGCACCGCCGTAGAGCAGGCGGCCAGCGGGCAGCCCATGCTGCTCGCGGCCCTCGGGACGGCGGCCGGGTACGGCTGGTACCTCGTGAGCCGCCCTTTCGACGCCGGCCAGCCTGCACCTGCCCCGAACATGGAGACGCAGCAGCTGGCCACCCCGGTCGTCCTGACGAAACCGGAATCACTGCCCCGGATGCGGGAGTTCAACGCCCCACCGCCGCCGGCGCTCACGGTTGAGGAACTCGACCAGGCCCTGCGCAACATCGGCGAAGTCAAGCCCAACGAGCAGATCCAGATCCTCGCCGTCCCGCAGCGAGATGGCGACGGCAACACCACCGTGGTGTTCGACCTGCCGCCGCGGACAACCGTCGCCGAGCTGAGGAAGAAGCTGCCCAAGCTGGCCGGTGCGCTCGGCCGCGACGTGTCCATGGTCGACGTTGAGAAGGCCGGCACCGAGGCCCGCACCTCGCTCTGGATGACCGACAAGGACCCGTTCGCAGACACCCGCCCGTCGCCTCTCCTCAAGAAGCCGGCCCAGATCGACGCCTGGAAGGACGGCGTGCCCGTCGCCTGGAACAAGCGCGGCATTGCCGTCCGGCTGGCGATCAAAGACCAGTCGTTCGTCATCGCAGGCAGGAGCCGGTCCGGCAAGGGCGTCGGCGCCTCCAACCTCGTCGTCGGCACCTCCTTCGACCCGCGGATCAACCTGCGCATCGTGGCCGGGAAGAACAACGGCGAGTGGGACCCCTACGCCAAGACAGGCAGTGCCTCCACCTACTTCAAGCCCAGCCCGGAGCGCCTGCTGGCCCTGCTCAAGGCGCTGCTCGCCGACAAGGACCGGCGCGAGGCTGCTCTCGGCGCGCTCGGCAAGAGCAAGCTCGTCACCCCGGTCATCGAGCAGGTCGGCGGCTTGGAGTTGCTGGTCATCGACGAGCTCGCCACTTACACCCGCCCGGGCAAGCTGCTGCGCGAGGAGATCCTCGAAGCCCTCATCGAACTGTCTGCGGTCGGTCTGAGCTCGGGCATCTTCATGATCCTGATTACGCAGTACCCGGAGGCGGATGTCATCCCGCAGGCGCTGGCCATGAATTGCGGCGCCCGCTGGGCGATGGCCGTGGAGAACGCCACCCAGTCCAACGCGATCCTTGGCGGCGGGCAGGCCAGCGCCGGCAGGGACGCCTCCAAGTTCGACCCGCCGCGGCCCGGTTTCGGATGGCTCGTGAACACGTCCGCTGGCGTGACCGACCTCGCGCGCTCCTTCGACCTGGACGAGGACGAGCGCGGCGAGATCACCATGCTGCTGGAGAAGTCGGCGAAGATCCGCGAGGCCGCGGGCCGCCTGGCCGGGCAGTGGGAGGACCCGATCGAGAAGCACCTCCTGAACGCGACGGGCCTGTCGTCTGCTGCCGGCGGCCCGAAGCGGGACGGGGCGCCGGGCCGGAACGTTCTCAACCGCACGCCGGAGCAGCGCATGCAGATGGACGCCCTCCGCGGGTGCCTGGTGGCGATGACGACGACGCTCGGGCGGGACGTGGCGCAGGTACGGGAGATGGCCGAGATCATCGGCGGCGGCATGGCGGAGACGCGCCTCAGCAAGCTCCTCCGGGACGCCGGAGCCGGCGGAACCGTCAAGGTCGACATCGAGGGCCTGGGCCGTGTGAACGGCTACCAGAAGGCAGACATCGCTGACGCGCTGAGTCTCCTCGAAGGCAACTGAACGACCTGCAATATGTGATGGTTTGCCCCGGACTGCGACCCTGGCAGCGCCCTATATGTCCCGGACTGGCCGCATAGCAGTCCGGGCGACACCCGGACGTTGTCCGGACGGCGTCCGCTCTCTGTCCGGCTCACCGAGGGGTGTAGTCCGGGGCAAACCATCCCATGTCCACCCGAACAAACCACCATAAACCAGAAATGGAGCCACACTCATGCCCAAGACCTGGGACCGCGGCGACGCCAAGCGATTCGCCCGCCAGCTCGAGCTCGGCCGGACCTACTGGATCGTCATGAACGTCGCCCGGAACATCGCCCCCTACGAAGACGCCCAACTCTGCTCCGCCTACGTCTTCACCAAGCGGCTGCCGTTCACCGGCACCCCCTGCACCGACGGCGACTACAGCGCCGAAACCCTCTGCCAGAACTTCGGCCCCGTCTACGACGAGAAGCCCCGCGGTATCCGCGACATCGCCGGCGCCGCCCCCCAGGTCGCCGGCCCGCTGCCCGCCGGCTACGAGGCGATCCTCGACCACGCCGAAATCCGCGGCGTGGAGAAGCTGGCCAGCGACGGATCCAACCCCCGCAAGCGCCGCCTCATCGGCACCTGGCGCGTCTGACCCCAACCCGAGAAGGAGAACCCCGATGTCCGACCTGGAGATCACGCACCAGTCCGTGCGCGACTACATCGCCGCCAAGAAGCGCGGCGACCACGCCACCACCGACCGCGTCGTCCGCGAGGTGCAGGAGCGCTTCGCCACCCGCGCCACCGACGGCAGCGAAGCCGCTCAGCTGCTCCACGCCACCATGCACGTCCGCTTCGGCGAAGACCTGTAACCCGACCCCGCCCACCGGGAAACGATCAAGGAGGACCCATGGGAATGCATTCCCCGACCATCCAGCGCTTCGTCGACGCATGGCTGCGCGGTGACGACGACGCCATCAACCGGATCACGATCGAAGTGAACGAGCGCGGCGACGACGCCGAAATTGTCGTCCTCGCACGCGCCATGGCCGCAAACCCCTACGGCGAAGGGGCGTGAACGCGATGTCCAGCCGAGAAGAGACCTTCAAGGCCGCCGTATCCGCAATGAGGCGCGGCATGCAGCTGAACACTCAAGGGGCCGACAGCTCCCACCCCGACTACGCCGCGGTGATGCCCACCCTGCACGCTGCCATCGCCGCCGGATACACCGACGCCGAGGTCTACCAGGCGGCCACCGCGCCGCAGTAGTTGAGCCGGGGCGCCCCTCGAATGCCTGGAAGCGACCAGGGGCGCCCCGTCCACCCCGCCGACACGAAACCGAACGAGGAGATCAACATCATGCCAGGTCGCATGACCGACCAGGAATGGGAAGCCCAGAACGGCGCCCTCTCCCCGGAGGAAGCCCGCGCGCAGGGCCTCTGCTGGCACTGCACCGGTAAGGGCAAGCTGTACACCGCCTTCGGCGGCGACCAAGTCACCGTCCCGTGCGGCGAATGCCGCGGCGACGGCAAGGACCGGCCGTGACCATTCGGACCGCGGCCCGCACCGCCACACCCGCACCCGCCGTCGACCTCGAGACCCGGCTCGCCCTCGCCGAAGCTGCCATGAACGTGAGCCTCGCCAACGCCTCCGCCGCCATCGAGATCAACACCGCCCACATCCCCATCGACCCCATCCCGCACGTCGACGCCGCGCTGCTGATTACCCCCGCCGCCAGCCCCTGCCCCTACCGGACCACCGTCGCCACAGCCCTATGGCGGGCCCGCAACCAGCTCGCCGCCCGAGGCTGGTGCACCGGGGCACTCCGCGACGAACAAGGCGCCATCTGCCTCATGGGAGCCATCCGGGCGACAGCCCCCAGCGGAAGCCTCGCCGACACCGCGATGGCGGTCCTCCTCGAAGCGATCCGCCGCGACTTCCCCCACGTCGACTCCGTGCCGGCCTGGAACGACACCCGCGCCACCCCACACCTCGCCGACCGCTACCTCGACCGCGCCGCCGAACTCGCCCACGCCCGCAACCTCTAAGGAACCCCATGGAATTCACTCGACAAGAACCCGACCGCGGAAGCCAGACCTGCGGCTACCAAATCCAGATCGGAAGCTGGCACAACGACGGCAACCGCTTCTGCACCAAGCAGAAGGTCAAGGGCCTGTACTTCTGCCAGGAACACCACGACTGGCTCGTTCAAGACGAGCCTGACGGGATCATCCGCATGGCCCCCGGCAACGCGATCGGGAGGTGACCGTGGGAATCTTCATCAGCCACGGCGTCCCGTCGACCCGGTCCGCCACCACCATCGCCAACCTCGGCCAGCATCTCGCCCACGCCCTCACCAGCAGTGAATGGCGTGAGGTCACCTACCTGTTCGACGGACACGTCTCCGTCCCCGTCTCCACCCCGGCCACCCAAGCCGGGCGCGTCGGCCAACTGCTCGGCAAGGCCGCCAACAGCCGCGCCATGAACCCGGAATGGGCCCAGCTCGCCAGCCTCCTCGCCGCATCCGCCAACCGGGCCGCAGCAGCAGGCCAGACCTGGGAATGGACCTGATGGCGGACACCTGGAACGGCCAGCCCCTGCCCAACCGCAGAGTGAAGCACACCAACATCAACTACCGGCTGTACGACCGCCGCACCGGACGACTCCTCAGCTTCAACTCCACGAACAGCCTCGACTCGCTCGTCACCGACGTGCTCCGCACCCAGCAAGAACACCCCAACGCCACGATCACCGCCATCGAATACGACGGCCCCGCCTACTGAGCAGAACGCCGCGACCGTCACGTTCGCCTGACCTCAGCCCAACACGCCGGGGCCCCGGCCGGAACCCTCACCGTCCGGGGCCTTCGCCCTACCGAGTACCGCCCGCGCCATCCACCGGGCGCCCGACACCTGCCGTGGCGGCATCGCCAACTGCAAGCCGGCCGCGACAAGCATCCGCAGGCCCTCCGCCGTCTCCGACTCGTCATCGCCCTGAACCGTGAACCTCAGCGCCATACCGGCAGTCTGCCCGGCAGGTGGGGGAGGCGGGGCGGGAATCGGAGAAGCAGCCGATGCTTCCGGCACCCGGAGCCGGCCTACTGCGCGGCTTCGTCTGCCTCCAGCGCGAGCGGCAGGGCTTCGGCGGCCGCCCGTACCTGAAATGCCTCGTCCGGGCAGGGCGATCCTGCGATGCCGGCGTTGGCGTCGCCGGGGCATTCGTGGAGGGTGTAGGAGGTGGCTCCGTTGACGATCTTCATGATCTTGTTTTTGGTCCGGGGATAGCTGCCGCCGGTCTTCTCGATGACGTCTTCGAGGTCGTTGGCGTTGGAGGCGATGGCGGCAATCTGATCAGCGCAGGCCTGCTCACCGACGAGGTTGCAGAGCCCGGGCTCGGTAGCGGCGAGTTTGGTGAACGTCGGCCCCCAGTCCTTGGCGAGGCCGGGGCCGGTCGGGCTGGGCTTGCTGTCGGCGTCCCCGCTGCTGCTGGTGCAGGCAGTCAGGAACAGCGCGGCGAGCCCAACGGCGGCGGTGATGAGGTGGTGCATGTGTCCCCCCTTGCGGCGTGTGCGGGCAGGGTAGGGCACGACACCGACAAGGGGTGAGGGGGATGGCGGAGGTTCACGCGAGAGAGGCCCCGCACCGGGTGATCGGGCGGGGCCTTCGCTCACGTCGAGGTGGATTCGTCGATCCAGGTGAAGCCGCTCAGGAGGATGGCGGCGAAGGCGAGGCAGCCTGCCGCGAGCGCGGCATAGTCGGTCCAGGGTTCGGTGCCCAGCCAGAGCATCAGGACGGCGACGCACGACAGGACGGCCCCGACAGCAAGCGCTGCGACCACCGTGACTGAAGGCCCTTGGCTGCTGTTCACGGTGTGGTCTCCTCGCCTGGACGCACCGGCGGCGCGTCGGGACTCGCTTCCCATACCTCGGCCACGGCCCCATCGTAGTCCCGTACCTCGAACCGCCCGGTCGGAACGAACACGGCCTGCGCGTGCGTGCCGTCGTCAGGCGGCTCCCACCTGGCGGGTGGCTCCGGCGGCAGCTCTGCTCGGTCGATCCAGCGGCCGTCCCAGCGGGGCGGCAGAAACCAGTCCGGTGCTCCGGCGGCCGCGCGGAGGACGACGAAGTCCGGCTCGCTCACGTCGTTTCCTTGGTCTGCCGCACGCCCACCACAGGACGCTGAGATGCGTCCGGGCCGGCACCCCCGCCGCTCTTTGCCTCACGCGCCTTCCGGGTGACGCGGTCGTGCATCAACTCGATGAGCACGTCCGACCGTGAGCGCCCTTCCTCGATCGTTGCGTCGAACTCCTTGAGCAGTTGCTGCGGCGGCCGGAACGAGATGGGTGGTGTCTGGCCGGTCTTGGGCCGCGCCATGAGTCCTCCTTGGATTCCGTATTACAGGAACCACTATCTATCTGCGGAAGTCGCTTGACAACCCTGCCGGTCCGGGTGCATTCTCGTATTACAGAAACTGCACCGCATCAGGGAGTCGAGATGAACTGGACCACCGAGACGCTTCGCTCCGGGATCGCCCTGGAGGTCGCCTCCGACGACCACGGACTCATGGGCACGCCCGGCACGTGGTACCGGGTCCGCCAGGGCGACCGCGTCGCGCTGACCACCCGCAACCGGGGTGACGCGCTGCGCCTGTTCCAGCGCCGGGTGCGCCTGGTCTCCGGCGCCTGACAGTCGAAGCGCCCTCGGGCGTCCGCCGCCCGGCTCTTCGGGGCCGGGCCCCGCCACCGTCCCGTACCCCGCCGTCGCCCGCGTCCAGTTCCTCGCCACCACCCTCGCCGCCTAGGAGCCCGTCATGCTGAACCCGCTCACCGGCTGGGAGCCCGGCCTCCAAGTCCGCTACCACGGCAGCCTCACCCAGCTGCACGGCGTGTACGCGGCCCACCCCTGCACGTGCCTCCGCTGCGACGACCCCGTCTACGGGACCGTCCGCTACCAACTCGCCGACGAGAACGGGACGGTCGTCGTGTCCTGCGTCCGGCCTGCCTCCATCACACCCGAACCCGACGAGGACGCCGAGCCGGAGACTGAGTGCGAACGCGGCGACTGCCTCGGCATCCACCGTAGCCCGGACGGCTACCGCGACTGCGACGGCAAACCCATCTGACCCATCGCCGCCGCGGCGGCCGAGAGGAGCATCCCCATGCAGGTCATCACCGTCACCGACGACGGCACCCTCCGAATCGAGTTCACCGCCGACGAGGCCAAGCAGATCCGCGAAGACGTCGAAGCGAACTGGACCCAGGCCAGCAGCGCGGGCAAGGAACTGGTCCGCTACATCGACACCCTGTACGGCGAGCAGCGACCCCGACACCACCGGCCCACGTTCCCCGGCGGCGGATTCTGACCCGAGCGCGCCCCGCACCAACCCGCGAGAGGATCCACCCATGACCGTCACCGACTGGCCATACGACGCCGACCGCGACGACCCGCTCACCGAGCTCCGTATCCCCGTCACCAGCACCCACCCGGACTGGCGATATATCGCATGCTTCGACCGCGAGTCCGAAGCACGACCCACCAGCATCGAAGCGCAGCAACTCGCGTCATACATCGAGCAGTACAAGGTCTACTTCTTCGGCGTCGACGGCTGGTACAAGCGCAAACTCGAAGAGAAGCCGTTCGACACCGACGCCGTCACCCGCATCTTCCACAAGTGGGGCGATGGCGACTGGTCCTATCGCATCGTCACCTGGACGTCCGGCCCGTTCTGGGTGCCGCTGGCACCCCGCAGTCGAGGGGGCCGCTACGACACCGTCAAGACTG
This sequence comes from Streptomyces sp. NPDC001858, assembly GCF_053594615.1. Taxonomy (NCBI): domain Bacteria; kingdom Bacillati; phylum Actinomycetota; class Actinomycetes; order Kitasatosporales; family Streptomycetaceae; genus Streptomyces; species Streptomyces sp. NPDC001858. The sequence continues at coordinate 75,261 of NZ_JBSFEV010000020.1, read as the reverse complement.
GCCCACTCTCCCTCGAGCAGGTCATGGATCGCGACAAGCACATGCACACCGAATACCCAAGCAAGGACTGGGCCGCATGGAAGGCCACCCACCCGGACGTATTCCCGACGTGACCACCACAACCGTGTGGCCCTGCTTCGCCGTCCGAAGCAGGGCCACAGGCATGTCATGGGCCATTGGCCCGCATTGCCAACCACATGGTGCACCATTGGCCTAAGTGTCACCCTGCTTCCCGCACCACACGAGGAGCTCCGCCGTGAACGACCACCCCGCCGAGTCCACCAAGCTGTGTGAGTGCGGCTGCGGAACGCCGACCAAGCTTGCAAAGAATGCCGATGCCGCATCAGGGCGCAAGAAGGGCGAGCCGGCCCGCTTTGTGAAGGGGCACCACACCCGTCTGTTGCGGCGCGAAGGCTGCACCGTGCCTGACTGCGGTGGAAAACACTTCGCCACAGGGCTCTGCCAGAAGCACTACGCTCGCCAACTTCGGCACGGCAACCTCACCGGCCTGCACCCTCAGGGCACTGCGGAGGAGCGTTTCTGGCTCCGAGTCGAGAAGAGTGAAGGCTGCTGGAACTGGCAGGGGGGTCGAGGAGATCACGGGTACGGGCACCTCGCGAATGATGACGGAATCGACATCTCGACCCATCGCTTCTCGTACCAGCTTCACAACGGGCCTATACCGCCGGGGATGGTGATCTGCCACCGCTGCGATAACCGCGCCTGCGTGAATCCCGACCACCTGTTTCTGGGAACTCAGCGCGACAACGTGCAGGACATGATCCAGAAGGGGCGGCGCGTCTCCTATTGGGGCCAGAGGGCGCACTGCAAGAACGGCCACCCCTACGACGAGGCCAACACCGTCATCAGGGGCGACGGGTCACGTCGCTGCCGTGCCTGCAATCGAATGTGGGATGCGGAGAGGCGGGCCAAGAAGGCGGGGATTGCGCGATGAGCCAGGAGATGTGGTTGAAGTACGAGGGGTACGTCCCCCCTCCGTGCGTGTCTTGCGGCCGGACGCTCTGGGTGGTCGAGGCGGATAGGTTCGCTTGTCGGCCGTGTGAAGACGTCACCGTGACGCGCCTCGCCGAACTCCCCGGGCTGTACCGGCAGATCGACACCACCGCGATGCTCATGCGCGGAGCCCAACGGGCCGGCGGCGGAACGTCCGGCAGCAAGACACCGCCTGTCCCGCCCCGTCTTGAAGTACTCGCCCTCGTCGGCCCCGGCGGTGTCGCAGCCCGGCTGTCGGCGATCGAAGACTCCTGGCGGCGAACCCTCGGCTGGACCATCGCCCCCTGGCGCGGCAGCCCCGCCCAAGCCGTCCCCGAACTGGCCCGGTTCCTCGCCAACAACCTGCTGTGGGCATGCGGCAGCTACGAGCCCGTCGGCCAGGACATCGACGAACTCCGCAAACTGCACGGCGAGCTGAAGGCCCTCGCCTTCGGGGAGAAGCGAGCCGGGCGCGTCGGTATCGGATCCTGCCCCGCGCCCACCGAGGACGGCTGGTGCGGACAGCCGTTGACCGCGGCCACCGACAACCACCGCGTCCACTGCCGGGCATGCGGGGCGCGCTGGGACGGGCTTGGTGAATGGCGGGAACTCCGGGCCGCGCAGGAAGCCGTGGCGGCGGAGCATGCCAGGCAGATGGAGGCGGCAGCGTGACGTGGCGAGACGCCCTCCTGTACGGGCCGGGCTGGGCAGCCTGCGCGATCATGCCCGTCATCTGGTGGCTGGAACGACGCTTGAAGCGCAGCTGCGAGGCACGTTGGGGAGTCCCATACGACTCGAGGGACTTCACGTGAGCGACATCGCCGATTTCCTGCGGGCCCGGTACGCCGAACGGCGGGCGATTGCCGAAGCGGCTGCCGCCCTGCAATGCGACCCAGAAAACGGCTGGGTCATCCTCGACCACAGCAGCTATACCCAATCCGAGAAGCGCCGCTGGATCTCTCCGCACATCGGCATGCTCCACGAATCCGAGCCAGCCGAGCACATCGTGGCCAACAACCCGGCCGTCGTCCTCACCGACCTCGACGCCAAGCTCGGGATCGTCGACCATTACGAGAAGACCCAGGCATACGCAGAGGTCCAGCAGCGGCACGAGTACGTGCTTGCCGCTGGAGCCTGCGCGGTTGCGCTCAAGATCCTCGCGCAGCCCTATGCCGGCCACCCCGACCATCGAGGCGAGGAGTGGACACCGTGAACCTCCGCGACCTCGCCGACGAATGCGACCGCGAAGCCAACAATGCCTGGCGCCACACCGAACGCTGGCGACTCCGCAACACCGCCAACCTCTACCGGCGCATGATCTGCAACCGGGCCGCCGCCGACCCCACCACCCACACCCTCGACCACGCCATGCTCATCGACGTCACCGAACGCTGGTGCCGCCAACACGGCTACCGCGTCGCCGCCGGAATCGGCGGCGCAACCATCCAACGCGGCGACGAACCCACACTCGTCGTCCGGCCCGGAGACACGCTGCACTGGGATGGCGAGAAGATCAGCGTGGAGCTCGGGCGATGAACACCAAAGGCGCCCGCCCCTAGAAGGCGTGCTTGCCAGTTCAGCAACATGACTTGCCGGATGATCAGGGGCGAGCGTATGGTGTGCTCCAATCGATCTCGCTGTGTCTGGAGGGCCACCCAACAGGTGGCCCTTTCGCATGTCCGGGGGTGATCGAATGCCCCCGCAGCTCGTCACTGAAGACCTCGCCGCCTACTGGACCGGTCGGCCGCCAGCCACCATCCGCCGCTGGGCAGCCGAGGGCCGCCTCACCCGACACTACGACGCCGCACGGCGACGCAACGGTGTCCTCTACGACCTTGCCGAACTCCCAGCAGCCAAGCGCGACACGGACACCCGCGCGCTCATCGCCTCCGCCGACACGCCACCCGTCATCGAGCAGGCGCCGTTACTCGCCGCATAAGCCCCCTGCGCAGGTGCTCGCAGGGAGGGTCTTGAAGCGCCCAGCGCTCGGCCCAACCGTCCGCCCGGTCCTAGTGGGGGGCCGGGCGGACGACAATCCTCACGGAGGAGGCGTCGTGGCAGTGGTCGGAAGCAGCACCCTACGGTGCCCCATCTGCAGCATTGAACTCGAAGTGCCAGTCTCGGCGCTGCCTTATGAAGGCCGGTCCGCTCCGGCGATGTACCTGTCGTTCGACCTGGCCGAAGTCCGCGACCACGTCGCCGAACACGACATGGGGTCGCCCGTCGGTGTCGACATGCCGCTCGCCGAGACCGCATAGACCGGGGCTGGCCGCTCACCCCGGGCCCCGACGTCCCGCCGCCCGCGCCACCCCATGCCCGCAGGCGGCGGGACAGCCAACACACCGACGAGGAGGCCGCCGTGGCCGACACGCACACCATCACGATCACCGTGACCGCCACCGGCGAAGTCACCCACCCCCAGCCGGAGACCGACGAGTCTCCCCACGACGAGGAGACCACCGATGGCTGAGGGACTGTCCACCTCCCTGGTATCCAGCTGGCTCAACACCCTGCGCGCGGCCGGAGCCGCCTTCGGGCCGGTCAGCACCTACGCCCAGCTCCACACCGCGAACCCCGGCGCGGCCGGCACCACCGCCATCAGCGCCGGATCCACGGCTCGGTCCGTATTCACGTTCGCCGCCTCGTCGTCCGGGTCGGCGCTCGCGCTGACGGGTACGAACCCGTCGTGGACGAACGGCGGCACCTCGGAGACGATCACCCACCTTTCGATCTGGACGGCATCGAGCTCGGGCACGTTTCTGTTCTCCGTCGCCCTGTCCGCGTCGAAGGCCTGGTCGTCCGCGGACACCTTCACCGCGACCGCGCTCGGGCTCTCCCTCGGCGTCCAGGCCAGCTGATCGAACCCGCCGTCTGACCGTCGGGAGGCCGTCGTGGCACGGATGTGGACGACGGGCTTCGAACTCCAGTCGACCAGCCTGGAGTTCGGCGTCAACTCCGGGGCCGTCGTCACCGGATCGCCGTCGATCTCCACCAGCGTGCACCGCGCCGGCACCGCGTCCCTCCGCTCCAACCCGACGGCGGCGACGGCGTTCATCGAGCACCAGCTCACCACCGGCGTGGTCATGCGGACCATGCACCGGCTCTACCTGCGCGTCGACACCCTCCCCGACACCGCGACCAACGTGTACGGCATCGGGCAGAACGGATATTTCCCCGGCCTGCTGCGGCTCCAGACCGACGGCACGCTGGTCCTGCGCGACGGTTTCACCGAGACCACCCTCACCGGCACCTCGACCGCGCTCACCACCGGCGTCTGGCATCGCATCGAGCTGGACTACACCGACGTCGACAACGGCGGCGTCATCGCGAGCGGCATCTCCGCGTTCAAGGGCTACCTCAACGGCACCCTGTTCGCCGACACCCTCTGCTCCAACATCACCGGCTTCAGCCGCATCCGCATGGGCGTACAGCTCGCCGCGACCACCGACCTGTACATCGACGACGTCGCCGTCAACGACACCACCGGCACAGCCCAGACCGGCCTCCCCGGCGCAGGCAACGTCGTCCACCTGAAGCCCAACGCGGCAGGCGACAACAACGGATTCGCCACTGTCGTCGGCGGCACCGCCGGAGCCGCGAACAACTACACCCGCGTCTCCGAGACCACCCCCGACGACGCCACCTCCTACAACGCCACCACCGCGACCGGCACGACGACCATCGACGACTTCAACGTCGACTCGACGTCGTCCGCCGGCATCGGAGCCTCGGACACGATCACCCTCGTTCAGGTCGGCGGCCGAGTCGGCTCGAACGCGGCGACCGCAGCATCGATCGTGTACCGGATCAAAGGGCAGGCGTCCGGGACCGTCTCCGAGTCCGCATCCGTCTCCGTCGCGGTCAGCGGCTGGTCGACCCACAAGGTCGGGTCGCCGTTCCCGTACCAGCTGACCGCCTACACCAACCCGCAGACCTCCACCGCCTGGACGCCCTCGACGCTGGACACGGCGCAGATCGGCTACCGCGGCAACGTCAGCCAGTCCACCGCCCGGCGCGTCTCCACTCTGTGGGTGCTCGTCGAGTACGTGCCCGCCTCCGCAGTCGAAGGCGGCGGCAGCCTCGCCGCCACCGCCACGGGGTCTGCCACCGGGACGGTCGCGGTATCCGGAACGACAGCGCTCGCCGCGACCGCGACCGGAAGCGCGACGGGCGACCGGCAGGCGATCGCCAGCGGCACCCTCGCAGGCGTTGCCGGGCTCAGCGGCACGGCGGTACGCGCCACCGGCAGCACGGCAGCCCTCGCGGGCACTGCCACCGCCGCGGCAGACGCGGTCGTCGACGCAGCTGGGACCGCGGCACTCTCCGCGACCGCCACCCCGACCAGCGCAGGCAGCATCGGGCGCGCCATCGCAGGCGATCTCAACGCCACCGCTGCCGCCGACAGCACGGCACTGCGGGACGCTGCGGCAACCGGTGCCCTCGACGCAGTCGCGGCCGGGACCGCGGACGCGGCGATCAGCACAGAAGGCACAGCAGGGCTCGCGGCGGAAGCCACCGCCACCAGCACCGCCTTTACCGGACACGTCAGCAGCGGCCAACTCGACGCCATCGCAACAGCGACCGGCGAAGGCCTCCGCGCCGCCACCGGCAGCGCGGTCCTGGCCGGCACCGCCACGGCAGACGCCTCCGCCACCCTCCAAGCCCGAAGCGGCAGCGCACTCGCCGCAACCGCGACCCCGGCGGCGGATGGAACGGTCACCGGCAACGGCGAAGTCACGGCCGGCCTCACCGTCACAGCCGAGATCGCCGCCGACAGCCGCCTCGACCTCGTAGCCGCCGGCGAACTTGCGGCCGCCGCTGCACTGGCCGCTGCAGGAACCCGGGATGCGCGCAGCACGGCAGCACTGCCCGCGTCCGGCACGCTTGCCGCCACCGGCAGGATCGACACAGCCTCGGGCAGCGACCTGGCCGCCACAGCCGTCGCGGCGGCGGCAGGAACCGTCGACGTCCGCGCCGGCGGATCCCTCGCCGTCACCGCGACAGCGTCCACGGCGGCCAGCCTCAACCGGCTCCTCGCCGCGGCCCTCGCAGCCCACGCAGGCATCACCGCAACGGCAGGCGGCGACGAAGGCGCCAACGTGACGCTCACCGTCGGGCCGCCGACATCCCGGTGGTCGGCAGTCGTCCAAGAGCGGCGCCGGACCGCGACCGTGCTCCCGCCGCGATGGGAGGCCAGCGAACCGTGCAGCTAGCCCAGACCAGCCGTGAATACGTCCGCGTCGCCATCACCGCCACCGACGACAACGGCAGCCCGGTCACCTCCACCAGCCCGCGGCTCGCATTCCTCACAGGCGAAGGCAATCCCGAAGACGACGACTGGCACGACGCCGAGACCGTCAGCGGCTACGCCCGCGTCATGGTCGGACCCACCGCCATCGAACTCGACGTCGGCAACTACTGGGTGTGGATCAGCGTTTCGGCTGGCGCCGAACAGCCCGTCGAGCGAGCCGGCCGCCTCCGCATCTACTAGCTGTGCCATCTCATGAGGTTGGTGGCTTCGCTCTGAGCCAGACGTGCGTCAGCCCCGGCGGGCTCCGCCGGGGCTGATCTGTTCTCTGGTCCTGTCAGTGGTCGCCGGGGCGGCCCAGGTGGACGGGGCACGGTCCGTAGGCGCCGGGGTGGTTCGGGTCCTCGGGGTGGACGTGCGGGATGCCGGAGAGTCCGCACTTCGTCTTCGGGTCCTCGTCGCAGTACTCGATGCAGGTGCAATCGTCGATCTCGTCGAGGTCCTCGCGGGACAGCGTCGTCTCCACCGGCTTGGTCTTCTCGATCTTCATCAGCATGTTCAACCCCTAGTCAGCGCGAATTTCTGTATTACAAGAATGAGGCGACGCCGCGCCCTTGTCAACCCGACTGGGTAGATGGATGCTAATTTCTGTACGACAGAAATCCAGGGAGGGAGCATGGCAGGCAGGCCGGCCACAGGGCAGACGCCACCGGTCTCGTTCCGGCCGCCGGTCGCGCTCCGTCAGGAATTGGACGAGCTGGCCAAGGCCGAGGGGCGCGACCGCTCCGACGTGTTGATCGAAGCTGCGCACGATTGGGTCCGGAAAAAGCGGCGCGAGCAGACCGCGGCCAAGGAGCAGCCTGAAGCGACGTAGTGGGCCAGCGCTCCGTAATTCCCAACGGGCTGCCCGCACTGACGGCCACAATGACTACGGTCAACTGCAAGCCGTCACGAGGAAGGGAGGGACGCACGGTGCCGAATCTCGACCGCGCGGAACACCCTGTCCTCGTCGTGTCGATGGCTGCCGCCTGTGCGTACACCCATGGCCGGTCACCGCAACGCTCCACTCACACCCGAAGGTCGGCTGCGCCTCTGTCTGCGCGTAGCGGCTGGACGTCCGATCGCTCACGTCGCGGCTGAGGCCGGGATCTCCCGCCGCTGTCTGGCCAAGTGGTACGGCCGATGGCGGGCCCACGGCGAGGACGGCCTCCTCGACCACTCCTCCCGCCCGGCAGCCAGTCCGACGCGCACGAGCGAGGACATCGAGGACCTGGTGGAGACACTGCGACTTCAGCAGAAAGTACGGGCCCGCCCGTCTCGCCGCCGAACTGGAGCGGCTGTACGGCATCACCGTGGCGCTGGCCACCGTGCACCGCATCCTTGTCCGGCGCGGCCTGAACAGGCTGCGTGACCTGGACCCGCCGACTGGCGAGGACCTGCGCAAGGTCGCCCGCTACGAGCACGAGCACCCCGGCGACATGCTCCACGTCGACGTCAAGAAGCTGGGCCGCATCCCCGCCGGCGGCGGCTGGCGCATTCACGGCCACGGCACCGACGCCGCCCGCGCCTCCAAGCGCACCGGTCCGGACACAGGGAAGGTCGGCTACACCTACCTCCATACAGCCATCGACGACCACTCCCGGCTCGCCTACACCGAGTCCCTGGATGACGAACGCGCCGTGACTGCGGCAGCCTTCTGGCATCGGGCCGTCGCGTTCTTCGCCGCCCACGACATCACGCCGATCCGCCGGGTCCTCACCGACAACGGTTCCTGCTACCGCTCACGGGACTGGGCCGCCGCGCTCGCCGAGACCGGTACGAAGCACAAGCGGACCCGGCCGTACACGCCGCGGACGAACGGGAAGGTGGAAAGGTTCAACGGGACGCTGGCCCGTGAGTGGGCCTACGTGCGCGCCTACACCTCCGAGCACGAACGCCGGGCGGCGCTGGCTGACTTCCTGAACTACTACAACCACGAGCGTCCGCACTCCGCGCTCGGAGGCCGGCCACCGATCAGCAGAACCTCCGGGAGCGACTACCGCGTCGTGTTCGACCTGCCGCCGGAACCGCTGAGCACGGCCCCGCGGCAGCTCGCGTTCGAGGACCTCGTGGAACCAACGTCATGAGGCAACACAACTAGCCCAGGGAGCCCGCCATGGCCGACGGCCGCCCCAGTCCGTACAGCGGGCCGCTGGTCTCGGTCATCGCCCCATCCCGGGGACGCCCCAAGGCCCTCGCCGAAAGCATCGACGGACTCCTCGACCTCGCAGGAAACCCCAACCGCGTCCAGGTCCTCGTGGCCGCCGACCCCGACGACGCAGCCACCCATGCCGTCCGCCTCCCTGCGCAAGCATCGATCTGGACGGCGCCGGCGCGGTATGGCTACGCCCGGCTCCACGAGTACGTCAACGCGCTCGCCGCCCAGGCCCAGGGCAAGTGGCTGATGCTGTGGAACGACGACGCCCGCATCCTCACCCAAGGATGGGACCAAAAGATCGCCGAAGCCCAGCAAGGCGTTCTATGGCCGCACAGCAACGACATTCCGACCTGCAACACCTTCCCGATCTGGCCCCGCGCCTGGACCGACCACATCAGGCACGTCAGCCTGTCCCCGCACTGCGACTCATGGATTCAGTTCCTCGGACAGACCCTCGACCGGCACCAGCGCGTCGACATCGAAATCCTCCACGACCGGGCAGACCTCACCGGCGGCCACAACGACCAGACCCGAGCCGAATCACTGGCCGGCTATCGCACCGCCGACTACGGCAGCCCCCGCATGGAAGCCGCACGAGCCGCCGACATAGCCGGGCTCCGCACACTCCTCACCGCCTGACGGCCGGGCTCGAACCCGGACCCGCGCCCCGGAAGGTACACCGCACATGGCACGAATCGGATGGATCGGCCTCGGGAAACTTGGCTTGACATGCGCACTGACCCTGGAGAAGCACGGCGGCCACCAGGTCTACGCCTACGACCCGTCTCCACGCCCCCAGCAGATCCTCAATGGCGCCGTCCCGCCGCCCGAAGAGGCTGGCATCGAGGAGCTGCTCAACGGCTCTCGGATGCTGGTCATGCCGTCGCCGGACGATGTGGTCGAGGCCAGTGAGGGCATCGTCATGCTGTCCGTGCAGACTCCGCATGACCCCCAGTACGGCGGCGAGACCCCGATCGTCGACCAGCCGGCCGACTTCGAGTACGGCTACCTGGTCCAGGCTGTCCGCGACGTCGCGCAGGCTGCCGAACGGCAGGGCAAGGAAATCACCCTCGTCGTCATCTCCACCGTGCTGCCGGGCACCACCCGCGCTCATCTCGCGCCGCTGTGCGGGCCGAACACGCGACTCGTCTACGGGCCGTACTTCATCGCCATGTCGACAACGGTGCAGGACTTCCTGCACCCGGAGTTCGTGCTCCTCGGCTCCGACCACTCCGAAGCGGTCGCTGACGTCGCAGACCTGTACCGAACCGTCCACGACCGGCCAATCCATCCGGTGTCGATCGAGTCGGCGGAGCTCACCAAGGTCGCCTACAACTGCTTCATCAGTATGAAGATCGTATTCGCGAACATGGTCATGGAGATCTGCCAGAAAACCGGTGCCGACTGCGACCAAGTCGCCGACGGCCTCGCACTCGCCACCGACCGCATCACCTCCCCGGCTTACATGCGCGGCGGTATGGGCGACTCCGGCGCCTGCCACCCACGAGACAACCAGGCCATGTCCTGGCTCGCCCAGCGCCTCGACCTGTCCGCAGACCTCATGGGCTACGTCTCCACCGCCCGCGAACAGCAGTCCGTGTGGCTCGCCGACCTCGTCGAACACTGGCACCGCTTGAGCGGCCTGCCCATCTGCCTGCTCGGCAAGGCATACAAGCCCAACGTCACCCTCACCAACGGATCTGCCGGTCTGCTCCTCGCCCACCAGCTCCGCGACCGCGGCCTCGACGTCCAGCACCACGACCCGTTCGTCGACGGCAACATCACAGACGAGTCGCTGACACCCGCCGTGTACGCCGTCACCACCAGGCACGACTGCTTCCCCAACTACGGCATCCCGCCCGGCTCGATCGTCATCGACCCCCACGGCTACATGCCGGACCGCCCCGGCGTCACCACCATCCGTGTAGGGAGGAAGACGTGAGCGCTGAAGACGTCATCAACGCATGGGACCTCCCCGGAGCTCGCGACGCCATCCATCCCACACGCGGAATCTCCGAGGCCGCCTACCGGGCCTCCGGGAAGACCCAAGCAGACCTCCTCGCCGCCGACATCCCTGACGGAGTCAAGGTCATGGACTTCGGGTGCGGCGACGGCCGCGTCGCCATTCCCCTGAAGGCGATGGGGTACGACGTGACCGGCGTCGACACCTCTCCACGCATGCTGGCCGCGCTCGCCGAAACCGATCCCGACCTGGCGACGTTTCAGTCCGACGGCGGCGACTTCGGCAAGCACCTCGGTCGTCGCAAGATGGACGCCGTCGTCTGCCTCGCCGTCCTCATCCACCACGACTACGACACCGGCGAACAACTCATCGCCAACCTGCGATCCGTGGTGAAGAAGGGCGGCCTCCTCGCCCTCGACTGGCCCGCATCCGAACAGCCCGCAGAGGGCGGCAGCTGGATAGCCGTCACCACCTGGGACCGCAACCGGCAAGACGAACTCGCCGCGAAGCTGAAGATGCAGCGGGTCGAAGCCGGCCGGCCCTGGAGCGTCTGGCAGGCCCTGTGACCGTCGCCGCCGTCATCCCGTGGCGGCCCGGCAGCCCGGAACGCAACGCCCACCACGAGACGGTTCGCGCCCACCTCGCCGGGCTCTTGCCTGACGCGATCCACCTCGACGCCGACAGCGGGCACGATCCGTTCTCCCGGGCCGGCTCCCGCAATGAAGGCGTTCGCCAGGCACAGACGGCAGGCGCGGACGTCGTCGTCATCTGCGACGCCGACACCCTCGTCGAGCCCGAGCCCCTGCGTGCGGCCATCGCTGCGGCAGGCGACGGCGTCATGCACCTCCCATACGCCTGGTATCGAGGGCTCAGCGTAGACGGCACGGCCCAGCACCTCGCTGGGGCGCCGGCCGACGAATGCCCGGCCGACCTCGCACATCAGTGGGCGACCGGCGGCATCATCGTCATTCAGCCCGCAGCCTGGTGGCGGGCGGGCGGTATGGACGAGCGCTTCACCGGGTGGGGCATGGAGGACGCTGCGTACCGGATCTGTGCGGATGCGCTCCTGGGCCCGACGGTCCGCCACCCCGGCACGATCACGCACCTGTGGCATCCGCCCGAGTCGGGCCTCGGTAGCCCGCAGCATGTTGCGAACGGGCAGCACTGCCAGCGCTATGTCGACGTCACCGACGACCCGGACGCGCTCCGGGTCCTCATCGCCGAACAGAACGGCATCCCTGCGTGAGCGGCCAGTGGCTGGCCAAGCAGACCAGCGACACCGACGTGCACGTCATCCCGCTCGACGACCTGATCGTGCACGACTACACCGACCTCTGCCCGTGCGGGCCAACGCCGCGCCGCGAGCCGCGCGGAGACGGGTCGGACGGGTGGATCCACACCCACCACAGCCTCGACGGCCGCGAAGCCCACGAGACCTGAACCCACGGAAGGCCCGCGCCCATGGACCTCCACGCCTGGATCACGCAGGAAGTCGATCACCGCCAAGTCGCCTCGCTGGAACTCGCACTCAACCCGGCCGGAGTCCTACGTCGCTGCGAAGCGGACCGCCGGATCCTCGCCCGACACCAGCGCGACCCTGCAGCGGCGGACACGCCCCGCGCCGCGGCCTGCGAGGGATGCGGAGTCCAGTGGGTGCAGGACGAATGCGAGCCGAACGTCGGCAACATCAACGACTGCCCCGAACTCCTCGATCTCGCCCACGCCCACGGGCTCACACCCGAGACCCTCGCCGGTCTCGACCGACCACAGACGCCTGAGCCGAAGGCCGACGTCAACAGCCGGTACGCCAACGGCGGCATCCTCACCCCGCCAATCACCACCAGCGACGTACCCGAAGCGCTCCGCGGACCCCACTGGAAGCCCTGCCCCTGATCGGAGGTGCCCGTGGCCCTCCGACTCCGCATCCTCCTCGCGCTGGTCGCCGCCGCAGGCCTGCTGTTTGCCGCCGCCCCGCCCGCCAGCCCGGCCGCCGCACCCATCTACTCCGGCACCGGCTGGAAGATCGCCACCCGCTGGGGCATCTACAGCCTCAACCCCGACCCCTACACCGTCGTCTGGGCGGACACTGCGGCCCGCACCAAGCTCAAGCCGTACATGACCAAGTCGGCCGCGCACGCAACCTCCGTCACCGGCGTACAGATCACCGTCAGCGACACCATCGACACCAGCCCCGCAGACGTCTGCCCCGCCCGGCACCGCATCGTCGTCCGCTACAGCTACCGGCCCGTCGGCCTCGAAGGCATCTCCCAAGCCCGACCCTGCTACGAAACCACCAACGGCAGCGCCTGGGGCGGCAACATCCTCATCGACAACGAGTACTGGCTCTACCCCGGCTGGTTCTCCGCCGATCCCGTCAGAGACGACACCTACCGCGCCAACGTCGTCGCCCACGAACTCGGCCACATCCTCGGGTTGGACCACGCCAACGTCGACCTCGACAAAGACGGCAAAGTCGAAGATCAGGAATGCGTAGCCACCTCCGGCGGCAACAAACCACTCCTCTGCAGCCCCGTCGCCGGCGGCTACCACAACCCTACCGACGCCGGAAAATTCGTCCTCTCCTTCGACGTCCCCGGCCTCCGCCAGCTCGCCGCCAACTGGAACCTCCGCTAAACCCACCACCAGGAGCCCGCGCCATGGCCCGCTACCTCATCACCTACCTCGACGGCGAAAGCGAAAGCATCACCGCCGCCAAGCTTGAACCCTCCAGCGGCCAGTACGTCGCCTGGGTGGGAGACGGATCCGCAGCCGCCTACATCCCGATCAGCAACGTCCGCAGCGTCGTGCGCCAAGCCGACCAGGCGGTGACCGACTGATGGCCCGCATCCAGATCCTTGAACTCCCCACCATCTACCGCGACGAAGGCCCCGACGAGACACCCTTCATCCTCGTCATCGACCAAGCCCCCGCAGGCGGCGACGCCTACGACGTATTCCGCCGCAACCTCCAAGCACACGACGACATCGTCGAGCGCACCGGCGCCCGCGCCGTCCTCTGCTTCGCGGACACTATCGAAATCCCCGCCAACGAGACGCCCGTCGACCCTGACGGATACCCGCTCAAGATCCGCGTCGAAGGCGACTTCGAAACGTTCCGGGAGCAGGTCCAAGACGAGATCCGCAAGGCACAGCAGGACATGCGAGAGGCCGTCGATCGCCGTGCCTGACGTGACCGTCAAGGTGTCCGACGGAATCCGCGAGGTCACAATCGAGGTCAGCGGATCCGATCACGATCCACTCGAACGTGCCGAAGCTGCGGCCGTGCGACTCCTCGACCGGGCCGCCGTTATCGCACCAGCCGGACAACGCACCGGCTTCAACAGCTGGGCACTCGGCAGCGACACCGAACGCAGCCCCGAGGAGTAGCCGTGGCAGCCGTCGAACTCGCCGTCGACAACGAACTCCTCAATGACTACGACGTCATGCAGCCCTTCATCGGCGGACCCGAACTCGGGCGACGCATCGACCCCTTCGCCGACCACGTCACCTTCATCACCCTCGACATCGACGAAGCACCCGAGACCGCCGCCACCATGGAGATCATGATGGAGTGCGTCCTCCACCACGGCACCCGCATCGTCAGCGCCACCTACTACGACGAGGCCGGGACCAAGCTCGCCACCGTCGAGCGCCCCGCCGACAGCGGATGGATGCACCAGCTGTGAGCGGCGGCTGGTCCTCGTCCGACCGCAAGGCTCGGCTCCCGTCCGGATGGGCCAAGATCCGCGCGCGCATCCTGCAACGGGACCCGATCTGCAAGATCTGCAACGTGCGGCCGTCCACCCACTGCGACCACATCGTGGCCAAAGCCGACCTGAATGGGCCGTCGGATCTGCAAGGCGTGTGTGGCCCCTGCCACGACCAGAAGTCCAGCCGCGAAGGTAACGAGGCGCAGCGCGCCAACCCGAAGCCAGGCCGCGCGCGACCGCAAGAACCCCACCCCGGATTGAGGTGACCATGGCCGCCTACCTCGTCGTTCACTCCGAGCACCGCCGCGAAGACACCCTCATCGAAGACGCCAAGATCACCGTCGAATTCGTGGACGGCTGGGTCCTCTTCAGAGACCGCACCGTCTTCGAAGACCACCGCGTCGCCATCGCCATACCCGCCGCGCAAGTCCTACGCGTCGAACGGGTAGACCAACCACAGACACCCCAAGACCAGCATCCCGCGCCGGCCAAGGAGTGAACTGACGTGGCGAGCAAGGGACGAGGAAGCCGAAGCCGACGAGGCAACGCCGAGACACTGCGACGCTACTGGGGACCCACAGGAGCAGGCGGAGCCCGCATCAGGTGGGGCACACCAGGGGATTGGTCGAGATGCAACCGACTCCTTTCGAGGTACCTCGGAGCACGAGCCAAGGGCTACTGCCAGCTCATGCACATCAGGGCCACGGGCGTCGCCACCGGAAGCAGGCTCAACCCAGGCAGGCGCAGCCGGTAGGCAGCCGGCCGCAGGGCGGAGGAGGCAGGCATGGCAGCCGTCGGCGCGGTCCAGGTCCACTGTCCCGAGTGTGGCGTCGCAGTACCGATCACGACGCAGATCACGTCGGAAGGCCGCGAAGGCGACACGCTGATCATGAGCGTCGAGCCCGACCTGACCGATGTGATCGCCCACGCTTGGACTCATGATCAAGATCCAGATGGTCTTTGAATCCATGATCCAACACCGAAACGGACATAGGGGGCATATCCCCCTATCCCAAGATCAGGAAGCTCGGCCCCGTATAGCACCTGACATCGCCCCCGGGTTTCCAGGGCGCTGACCTGCAGGTATGCGAGGGCGGCCTGACGGCCTTCCGGCCGGCTGATCGTCCCGACACGGTAACTGTGCAGGTCAAATGGCTGTAGTCGTTAACTTGACTCGCTAGACTGGCTGCATGCCAGGGACGCTTCAGAAGTGCGAGCACTGCGGTGGTGACCTGCCGGTGGTGCACCGGTCGGACCGCCGCTACTGCTCGAACTCCCACCGCGTCCTCGCGGCTCGAGCCCGCAAACGCGCACGCGATGCGAACATCGCCGCCGAGCAGCAGGCACGCATCCCGACGGAGTTGACCTCCGGCCCCCGCTGGGTGCGGCACAAGGACAAGGTGCCGATGCGCGTCGACGGCCGCTTCGCCTCGGTGAAGGACCCGTCGTCCTGGTCGGACTACCCCGCGGTGGCCGGCTCGCGCACAGGCGACGGCATCGGCTTCGTCCTGACGGCCGGTGACGGCATCGTCGTAGTCGACCTGGACCATGCGGTGGAGGGCGGCCGGGTATTGCCGTGGGCGCAGGCGATCGTGGACCGGCTGCCGCCGACGTACATGGAGCGTGGCCGGTCCGGTACCGGCCTGCACCTGTGGTTCCGTGGCGCGGTCCCGGCTGGCCGGCGCATCCGCCGGGGGGAGTTGGCGGTCGAGGTGTACTCGGATCGCCGCTACATCATCGTGGGCGACCGGGTTCCTGGTACGCCGTTGAGTCTTGCCGAGCTGCCTGATGCGGCCGGTTTGGTCGCCTCGCTCTGACGCCCCGGCGGCGTCCGTGGGGCGTCGTTGTTTCCAGCCCTCTGCGCGCCCTGGTGGCGTGCTCTGACCCTGGAGGTCGTCATGGGCGCTCGTGGACCTATCGGTAAGCGCTCCGAGGAGCGCATGGGCCATCGCTCGAAGGAAGATAAGGACTCGATCACCAAGGCCCCTTCGGGCGCTCCGGACGATCTGCCCGACCTGCCGGAGCCGAGTCCGCTGTGGGATCCGATCGCGACGGACTGGTATCTGTCGCTGCGAAAGTCGGGCCAGGCTGCGTTTTACCAGCCGTCGGACTGGGCCGTGGCCCGCTATGCCGCGGAGTTGATGTCGCGGGTTCTAGACTGCTCGGAGCGCGGCCCCAACGGGCAGCTGGTGGCGGCTCTCAACTCGGTGATGTCGTCGCTGCTGACGACGGAGGGCGACCGGCGCCGGGCGCGGATGGAGCTGGAGCGGAAGAAGCCAGCTTCGCAGGGCGACGCCGATGTGACGGTCCTTGATGACTACCGCTCCGCCTTCAGCGGCTGAGGCCGACGAGTCGGTCCCGGAGGTAGTCGAACCCGTCGTCATCGGCCCAACGTGGACGCGTGACGAGGTCGGCAACTTTGTTGAGCCCGCGTTCACCCTTGGGCATCACGTCTGGCGGTGGGCTGAGAAGAGCCTCCAGCATGGTGCCGGTCGACCGTGGCGTTTCACCTCGGAGCAGATCCGGATCCTCTTCTGGTGGTATGCCCTTGACCCGAAATCCGGGGAGTTCGTCTATCGGGATGCTGTGCTCCAGAGACTCAAGGGATGGGGCAAGGACCCGTTCGGGGCGACATTGTCCGCCGCCGAGTTCGTGGGGCCTTGCAGATGGCACGGACGGATCGCGAAGCGGGGCGAGATCCCTGGGGTTCCCGAAGGGCAGCCTGTAGGGGAGTCCCACCCTGAGGCTTGGGTGCAGATCGCTGCTGTGTCGAAGGACCAGACCCGCAACACAATGATCATCTTCGGCTCACTGTTCACGAAGGAAGCCAAGGCCGAGTACGGCATCGAGGTCGGCAAGGAGATCGTCTACGCCCACAAAGGGCTTAGCCGCATCGAGGCAGTGACCTCGTCGCCTCGATCGCTTGAGGGCGGCCGGACAACGTTCACGCTGCTCAATGAGACTCACCACTGGATTGAGTCAAACCAGGGCCACGAGATGGCCGCCACAATCGAGCGCAACGCGACGAAGTCGGCCGACGGGTCAGCCCGAACCTTCGCGATCACCAATGCTTTCGAGCCCGGTGAAGATTCGGTGGCTGAGCAGACGCGGGACGCCTATGAGGCGGCCGAAGCCGGCCGAGCCGAGGACACCGGCATTCTGTACGACTCGCTGGAAGCCCCGCCCGAGGCGAAGCTGACGCGGCCGTGGCTGGAGAAGGTGCTGAAGGCGGTCCGGGGTGACTCGGTCTGGCTGAACATTCCGCGCATCATGAAGTCGATCCTCGACGTCCGTAACCCGCCAAGCCGCTCTCGCCGCTTCTGGTACAACCAGATCGCCGCGGCCGAGGACGCGTGGCTGTCTCGCTACGAGTGGGATGCCTGCAAGCGTGATGATCTGGCGCTTACAGACGGCGATGAGGTCGTCCTCTTCTTCGACGGATCCAAGAGCGACGACGCGACGGGTCTGGCCGCTTGCAGGATGTCGGACGGTCTGGTGTCGGCTTTGGGTGTGTGGCAGAAGCCGCCCAACTGGCCGGCGCCGAACACGCCGGGCTTCGTGCCCTACCGGGTGCCGCGGGATGACGTGCACGGCGTCGTCGAGAATGCGTTCGCCCGGTTCAAGGTGCTGGCGTTCTTCGCCGACCCGGGCTCTGGCCAGGATGACGACGACGGCGAGATGTACTGGGACACCTACATAGACACGTGGGGTCAGACGTGGGGTCCCAAGCTGGCGCTGCGCTCGGTGTTGTCCGGCCCGAAGGCGCACGCGGTGCGCTGGGACATGCGTGATTCACGCAATCAGGAGACGTTCACGGATGCGGTGAAGCGCGCGCATGCGGACGTGCTGGAGCGAACGCTGCTGCATGACGGCCACAAGGTGCTGCGCACGCATGTGATCAACGCCCGTCGGCGGACGAACCGTTGGGGCATCACGATCGGCAAGGAGCATCGTGAGTCCGCTCGGAAGATCGACTTGGCGGTGTGCATGGTCGGAGCGCGGATGCTGCGCCGGATGATTCTCAACTCGCCGAAGCGGTCGAAGAAGAAGACGCCAGGTCGCGGGAGGGTGGTGGTGCTGCGGTGACCCTTTCCATCCCTGAACTTCCGCTGGTGTATCTGTCGGCTGACGAGCTGGCGCTGGTCAACCTGCTGCGGGCGGACATGCTGCGCGACCGGTGGGCCCTGCAGTTGCGGGATGCCTACTTCAACGGCGAGCAGCTGGTGCGGGATCTCGGGATCAGCATTCCGCCACAGCTCAAGGGTCTGCATACGGTGATCGGCTGGCCGCGGGTCGGACTCGAATCCCTTGAGGAGCGCCTCGATCTGGAGGCGTTCCGGTGGGCGGACGGCTCGGACTCGTCGGAGTTGACGGAGATCGCCGAAGCCAACGACCTGTTCGACGAGTCGTCGCTGGCCCACCTGGACGCGCTGGTGTACGGACGCGAGTACCTGGCCGTGGGCTCCGGGGACTGCGACGGCGACTGCCCGCCGCTGATCTCCGCCGAATCGCCGCTGGACATGACGCTCCTGTGGGACGCCCGTCTGCGCATGGGCACGGCAGCGCTTCGCGAGTGCGCGGCCGACACCTACATCGAGTCCGGGCCCGACGAGCGGATGCTGGTCCTGTACCTGCCGGACCAGACGGTGATGTGCCTGCCGAACGCTTCGGGCGGCTGGGAAGTCGTCGACCGCGACATGCACGACCTGGGGGTTGTGCCGGTGGTCCGGCTGGCGAACCGGCAGCGCACCGCGGACCGGGTGGGAAAGTCGGAGATCACCCCCGAGGTCATGTCCATCACGGATGCCGCTTGCCGGCGTCTGATGGGCATGGAGGTGGCGAGCGAGTTTTTCGGCGCCCCGCAGCGCTACATCCTGGGGGCTTCGGAGTCTGCCTTTCAGGACGCAGAGGGCAACGCCAAGAGCGCCTGGGAGACGTACATCGGCCGGATGCTCGCGTTGGAGCGGGACGAGGACGGCAACATTCCCGAGGTCGGCCAGTTCGCGGCGCACGACCCGTCCGGCCAGACGAAAATCATCGACCTGTACGCGAGGATCATGGCGTCGCAGATGTCGGTGGCCCCGCACGTCCTGGGCTACAGCAGCGACAACCCGGCCTCGGCGGACGCCATCCGCTTCGCCGACAACAGGCAGGTCAAGAAGGCCGAACGCCGCATCCGCCGCTTCGGCGCCGGATGGCAGCAGGCCATGCGACTGGCCTTGTGGGTACGGGACGGCGAGCCGCCGGAGAAGTCCCGGCGCATCGAGACGGTCTGGCGGAACCCTGCGACGCCCACGGTGGCGGCCCAGGTCGACGCCACGGTCAAGCTGGTGCAGGCGGGCATCATTCCCGCGGATTCCGACGTGACGCTGGAGATGGCCGGCTTCACCGAGACACAGAGGCAGCGCATCGCCGCGGACCGCCGGCGAAGCAGCGGCCGGGCCGGTAGTGCCTCGCTGATGGAGCGACTGGCTGCGCTCGACTCCGGCGACAGTGGTCGCAGCCCGGAGCCGTCGGAGGCCGACGTTGGCATCGACGACCTCTGACGGATCGGCTTCGTCCGGCAGGTGGCGTGCAGCGCAGCGTGGTCTGACCAGGCTGCTTCTGCGGGACCTGCTGGTGTTGCGTCGGCTTCTCGACCCGAACCGTCTGCAGGCGACGGTGCCGCCGTGGATCGACGCGGTGACCGAGGTCGTCGCCCGCTACTCGGATACGTCGGCGACTTTGGCCGCCGACTTCTACGACGGGGAGCGGGACGCGGCCGGCGCCCCAGGCACGTTCACGGTGCCACTGGCCGATCCGCCGCCGGACGAGCAGGTGGACGCTTCCATGCGGTGGGCCACGAAGGATCTGTGGCCGCGCGACGAAATCGAAGCGACGGCGGCCCAACTGGAGCCGCTCGACGTCCGGCTCGAAGCCGCGATGGCCAAAGCGGACTCAGCAGCACAGAAGCTCACCGCGGACGGCGGCAGAGAGACACTTCGGCAGGCGGTGAAGCAGGACCGTCAGGCGGTGGGCTACGCACGCGCTGCAGCGCTCGGAGCGTGCGCCTTCTGTCGACTCATGGCTTCGCGCGGGATGGTCTACAAGACTGCCGGAACCGCAGGTCAGGACGCGAACAATCGCTTCAGTGGCGACGCCAGCGTGGCCAAGTTCCATAACGATTGCCACTGCACAATCACTCCCGTCTTCCGCGGTCAGCGGTTCGAGCTGTCTCCGCATGCGGCGCGGTGGGATGAGATCTACCGCGAGTACGCCCAAGGTCATCCGGGGGACCAGCTTCGCCTGTTCAGGCGGGCGCTGGCGGAGCACGACTCGAATCCGCTCCCTGGATCCAACTGATCGATGAGGTCGCCCTGGTGGCGGCCTTTCTCATTTCCACAGCCCCTGGAGGGCCGATCCGTCATGTCCGAAGAGATCACTGTCGAGCCGACTGAGCCGACCGAGCCGAGCTCCGTCGATCCCGAGACCCCCGAGGTTCCTGTGGACCCGGTGGATCCCGACCCCGAGACGCCCCCGGAGGGCGACCCGGAGCCGTTCGACCGGAAGAAGTTCGAGGCCGAGCTGCGCAAGAAGAACAGCGAGGCCGCGAACCTCCGCAAGCGTCTGAAGGAACTCGAACCGCTGGCGCAGAAGGCCAAGGAGTTCGAGGACGCGAAGAAGTCGGAGACCGAGCGTCTCACTGACCAGCTGACCCGGGCGAACGAGCAGATCGCCGCTACCCGCAAGAGCCTCGTCGAGGCTCGCGTGCAGGCTCTGGCCGGTGCGCAGGTGGGGGAGCGGGCGGCGTTCACCGATCCGGAGGATGCGGTTGGCCAGCTCGATCTGACCTCGTACATCGACGAGTCGGGCTCGATCGACGAATCCGCTATCGAGGCGGATCTCCAGGCGCTGTTGGAGCGCAAGCCGCACTGGGCGAAGACCCAGCCCCCGGAGGGCCCGCGGCGTCCCGCACCGGATCGCACACAGGCGTCCGGCGCCAACAAGAAGCAGGCCCCCAACCCCCGCGACGAGTTCGCAGGGTGGCTGAGTTCGAAGCTCACGTAGCTTCGGGAGAAGAGACATCATGGCGGTCACCGCCCCCCTGACACTGGCCAATGTGGACGGTGCGCTTCTGCCGCGCACCATCACGGCCCCCATCTTCGAGAAGTCCGTGGAGGCGTCCGCGGTCATGCAGCTGGCACGCCCGGCACCGCTGGCCCTGGACGCGACGACGTCCGTGCCGATCCCGATGGACGTGCCGGTCGCCGACTGGGTCGGCCAGGCGGCGAAGAAGCCGCTGTCGACCGGCGGCGTCGACGTGAAGCAGATGCAGGCCAAGAAGGTCGCGGTACTCATCCCGGTCGCAATGGAGGTCGCGAAGACCAACGCGGGCGGCCTGTACGACCAGTTGCAGAAGGATCTGCCGACGGCGTTCGCGCGGGCCTTCGACCACGCGACGATCCACGGCAAGACGATGAAGGGTGCCACGGGCCCGTTCACCGAATACCTGGCAGCGACCACGAACAGTGTGGCGCTGGGCACGGCGGCCCAGGCCGACGGCGGCATCTGGGCGGACTTCGTCAACGGCATGGCGGAGGTCGTCGACAGCGACTGGGACTACACCGGAACGGTCGCCGACCACCGGCTGAAGCCGTCGCTGCTCCTGGCGACGGACACCACCGGCCGGCCGATCCTGGTGGACACGCAGACGCCGGGCACGAACATGGCGGCGGCGGGCACTCTGATTGGCGAGCCGCTCGCCTACTCCCGGTCGGTATCGGGAAAGCAGCGTCGGCAGTCCACGAGCTCGGACACGGGCCTGCGGGCGATCGGCGGCGACTGGTCCCAGGCGGCATACGGCGTGGGCATGGACATCACCGTGCGGATCTCCGACCAGGCCACCTACGTGGACGAGGAGGGCGGCGTCCACAGCGCGTTCCAGGAGAACCTGGTTTTGATCTTGGCCGAGGCCTACTACGGCTTCGTGCTGGGCGACGTGGACGCGTTCGTCAAGTACACCGGCACCCCGTCGGGGTCCTGATGGCGAGGGCTGTCCCGGTGTCCGCGCCGGGCGGGGCAGCCAAGCCCCTGAAGATCGTCGCCAGGGTTCATGCCATGCCTCCGGAGCACAATGCGGGGGCCGAGCACATGCTCGTGTCGATGCTGCGGCCTCTGGTGGAGCGCGGGCATGACGTGTCGGTGTGGCTGTCCCGCTATGGGAAGGCCCACAAGGAGTACGAGTACCGCGGCATCAAGGTGATCCCGCTGGAGTCGCGGCTCGACTTTTCGTCCGCGGTCCGGCGGGCGGATGTGCTGCTGGCGCATCTGGAGACGGTTCCGTCGACGGCGTCTCTGGCTCGCGGGTACGGCAAGTCGCTGGTCGTGGTGTGTCACAACACGCACCGGCCGACGTTCCGGGACGCGGCGGCCGGCGGGACCGCACTGGCGGTCTACAACTCGCTGTGGATGGAGCGGGAGGCGGAGTTGTTCTTCGCCGAATACCCCAAGTCCATCCGTCCTGAGGCGTCGCTGGTGGTGCGGCCGCCGGTGTTCGCCGACGAGTACGCGACGAAGCCCGGCACCGCGGTCACACTGGTCAACTGCAACCCGGAGAAGGGCGGCAAGGTCCTCAAGGCCCTCGCCGAACGCATGCCGGACCAGCAGTTCCTCGCCGTCCGAGGCGCCTACGGCGAGCAGATCATTCCCGATCTGCCGAACGTCGAGGTCGTCGAGCACGTCCGCGGCGAGGACATGCGGGAGAAGGTGTACGCCCGCACGCGGGTGCTGCTGATGCCGTCGTCCTACGAGTCGTGGGGCCGCGCGGGCTGCGAGGCCCTCGCTTCGGGGATCCCCGTGGTCGCGCATCCGACGCCGGGTCTGACGGAGTCGCTGGGCGAGGCCGGGATCTTCGTCGACCGCGAGGATGTGGCGGGCTACGAGGCGGTGCTGCGGAAGCTGAAGACGGCCGCCGAGTACCGGCTCGCCAGTAAGCGGGCGAAGGCCCGTTCCGCCGAGCTCGACCCCACAAACGATCTGTCTGCTTGGTGTTCCGCTATGGAGGGCCTGGCCCGGTAGGAGGTCATGATGGCGTTCGTTCCTCCTACTGCCGAACATCTCGGCCTGTATCTCGGGCTGCCGGAGATCGACGGGGACCGGGCTGACCTGCTCATCGCGACGGCTGTGTCTCTGTGTCAGACGATCGTGAAGCCGCTGCCTGAGGGTGCGGAAGCGGTCGTCCTGTCGGTTGCTGGACGCGCCTACGTGAATCCGCAGCAGGTGTCCTACGAGACGATCGGCCCGATGTCGGTGCAGCGTCCGCAGGGCTCGGGCGGCCTGTATTTGACGAAGAGCGACAAGTCGGCGCTCAAGTCTCTGGCGGGCCGGGGCGGTGCGTTCACGGTCGACCCGACGCCTGCGACCGCTGATCCTTCTCCGACTTGGCCGATCGATGATCTGTCCGGCTGGGCTGAGGACTATGAGGCGGGCTGGGGGTATTCCTGATGCCGGCCCCGTATCCGTTCGGGGAGACGGTGCGCATCGTGCGCACGGGCGAGTCGCCGGGGCGTGGGCCGCGCGGCCAGCCGCTGCCGGGCCCGGATGAGTCGTTCGACTTGGAGGGCTGTGCGGTGACGCCGCGCTCCGAGACGCCTCAGGTGGGCGGCACGGAGCAGCAGGGCCGCGACACGGTGATCGTCGGCTGGACCGTGAATGCGCCTGCCGCGCCGGCCGCCAAGATGCCCTTGCGGACCACCGATGAGGTGGTCATCCGGGGCGTGAAGTGCGAGATCACGGGCGAGCCCGGCGACTGGGGCAGGTCGGTGTTCACCGGCACCCGTGGTCCGATCCAGTTCGCCGCCGACCGTGTCACCGGCTGACCTATGGGGGTGTCCGTTGGCTGCCCGATTCAAGATGAGCCGCCAGGGCGTCGGCAAGATGCTGCGGATGCCCGGAATGCAGGCGGAGATGCTGCGCCGGGCCGACGTCATCAAGGACGTCGCGGTGGCGATCTCTCCGGTCGACGTGGGCGGCCCGCACCCGGGCCACTACAAGGGGTCCTGGGAGACGGACGGTACGGCTCGCGGAGGCCGGAACCGTGACCGCGCGGTGGGCTACGTCCGCAACACCGCCTACTACGCACGCTGGGTCGAGTACGGCAACGGAACGCCGGGGGCCCCAGCGCACCACGTCCTGCTGCGTGCGGCGTTGATGGGCGGGCGGAACCAGTGACCGCGATCGTCGACATCGAGCTGGAGCTCATCACGCGCGGCACCGCACGGTTCCCGGATGCCGTCGTGCGGGACGAGGTGGACAACGACCTCGGCGAGGAACTGCCGACGATCCAGATCACGCAGATTCCCGGCGGTGGAGACGACGGAATCCGGCTCGCCCGGATGATTGTCGACATCGACGTGTACGCCGCCGACCGGGCTGCTGCGATCACGCTCATGCGCGATGTGCATGCCTGGGTGACGGGCGAGCTGCGTGGCTCGTCCACGGCGGACCTCGTCATCGGCCGGACGGGCTGCCTGAGTCTGCCCGCGATCCGCCCCTACACGAACACCGCTCTGCGTCGTGCAGGCGGAACCTACGAGATCTTCTGCCACCCGGTCTCCTGACCGTTCGGGCCCGCGCCGGACCCCCTTTTCCCGCCCGTGCGCGGGCTCTTCGATGCTGGAGGCATCTCATGGTCAACATCACCCGCGCTGCGGATCTCCTGGAGGTCGGTGCGAACGGCGCCGGCTGGACCGCCCCGCTGGGCACCGCCTCGCCGGCCGATCCGGAGGTTCAGCCGCTCTCTCCGTGGCTGCCGCTGGGCGCAATCAGCGACGACGGTCTGGTCCAGGGTTTCGACGAGGACTCGCAATCGTTCACACCGTGGGGTTACACGGCTCCGATCCGCACCACGATCACGTCGAGCCTGCGGACGTTCGGGCTGACGGTGTGGGAGACGGGCCGCACCACGGTGCAGAGCCTGCAGTACCGAGTCGACGTCGCGGATCTCGCCCCGGTGTCGGGGCTGACCTCGTTCGCGGAGACCGCATCCCCGGAGCCGGACCGCAGGGCGTTCTGGTTCGTCGTCCTGGACGGCGACTCCTTCCAGCGCGGCTTCTACGTGCCCGAGGGCGAGATCACCGAACGCTCCGACGTCTCCCACAAGCAGGACGAGGTCGCGGGCTTCGAGTGGACGATCACCGCCTACCCGGACGCGTCCGGCCAAACGGTTTACCACGCTGACCGGGTGCCGGCCACGGCCGCGTACACCGGGTCCTGAGACGGGTGGGCGGGCTGTACAGCCAGCCGGCGCGGGCCCGGCCCGCCCACCTCCTAAATCCTGCCCGCGCCACAGAACGAAGGAGGCCCGCGCCATGGCCAACAGCACCCCCCGCACAGCAAGCAGCAGGAAGCCCCGATCGGCAGCACGAGCGGCGTCGCGGCCTGCAACCGCACGACAGAATGCCGAGCCCGAGGAGGCGGAGGTCTCTGCGGCGGACGCCCAGGAGATCGAGGCCGAGGGCCACTACGTCACCGCCGAGCTGTGCGGGGAGGAAGTGCAGGTCATCCCGTCTACGGTGTGGAGGTCTTCCTGGCAGCGGATGCTGAACCAGGGCGACCTCGACGGGTTCGCCGAGAAGATCCTCGCCCCGGAGGACTACGAGCTATATCTGGAGCTCGATCCGACGATCGCCGAGTTCCTGGAGTTCGCGCAGGACGCCGCGGGGCGTGCGGGTGAGAGCCTGGGAAACTCCAGTGGACCCGCTCCGTCGTCGAGGCGCACGCGGAGGCGGTAGAGGCGGATCTGTTCCGCTACTACAACGGTGTCGACCTCCTGGACGTGCACCGCGGGGAGATGTCGTGGCGGCGGCTGCGGGTCCTCATCCAGAATCTGCCTGCCGAATCGGCGACGTGGACGGCGCTCCGTAACGGCCTTACGGCGGAGGAGATCTCCAGGCAGTCGGAGCACGGCGAGCCCGAGAAGGGCCGCTGGTCGCAGGCCGACCAACTCCTTGCCTCCGCGGTGGACGCGATCCGCCGCGTCGAGTGGGTGCTGTGGAGCGTGAACATCGAGCAAAGGTCGAAGCGCCCGGATCCCCCGGAGCCGATGCGTCGTCCGGGTGCGGGGCCGAAGGCGAAGAAGCGGGCGCGGCTCACCGAGGACAGCGCCGGAACCCTCTTCCAGTTGATCAACGGGGGCGCCGCGTAGGGCGCCGGGAGGAGGCTTCCGGTGCCCGCCATCTCTGTTGGCAGTGTCGAGGTCGATGTCCTGCCCAACGTGCAGGGCATCTACAACCGTCTGCGCAGCGCTCTGGTGCCGGCGGCGACGCGGGCGGGCCGGGATGCCGGTGACGCGGCGGGGCGCGCGTTCGGTCCGGCGATGCAGGGCCAGATCGGCAACGTAGGCCTTCAGATCGGGCAGCGGATCGGGCAGCAGATCGCCAGCCGGATCACGGCTTCTCTGCGCACCGCCATCCGCAATGGGGTGACGCAGGGCGGGCAGACGGCCCGCCCTGTGGCGACTCGGCAGGGCGAGGAGACGGGCGGCGCGTTCGCCCGCTCGCTGCGGGCCCGCCTGCAGGCCGCGTTCCGGTCCATGCCCAAGCTGGACGTGCGCCTGTCCGACACCGGCATCGACGCGGACCTGGCCCGGCTGCGGGCACGGCTGGAGACCCTCGCGGGCAAGACGGTCGGCATCGACATCGACGCCGAGACGGCTCGGGCCGAGGCCACAGACATCGAGGAGCGGCTGCGCCGGATCGGCGCCGCACACCCCAACGTCGCGGTGCGCGCCGACACGGCGGCGGCCATCGCCCAGCTGCGGCTGCTGCGGGAGCAGATCGACGAGGTGTCTGCGCATCCGGCGCACATTCGGGTGGAGACGGACGGCACGTTCGGGCAGCGGCTTCGCGCGCAGGTGCAGGCCGCTGAGGCGTCTCTTCCGAACATCAACCTGACCGCGGACTCCACTGCGGCCGAGGTGGAGATCGCCCGGCTGCGTGCGCAGTTGACTGCGCTGCGGGATGTGCGGATCGGCGTCGACATGGACACGGCGACGGCGACCGCCCGCATAGATGCGATCCAGGCACGTCTGCAGCGCCTTTCTGCGTCGGACGCGGATGTCGCGGTCCGCGTCGATTCGGCGGCTGCGGCGGCGCAGTTGGCGGCGATCCAGGCGCTGGTGAACCGGCTGGACGGGCAGACTGCGCGGGTCAACGTGCGCGTGTCTGGCATGCAGATTCTGGTGGCGTCGGCGCTGGCGTTCGGTCCGGCGATCATTCCGGCGCTGCCGGTCGTCGCGGCGGGCCTGGGTGCGATTGCCGCGGCCGGTGTTGCTGCAGCGGCGGGTATCGGCGGTATCGCGCTGGTCGCGATTCCTGCTTTCAAGCAGATCTCGACGGTGTTGCAGGCGCAGAAGGCTGCGCAGGATGCGGCGTCGCAGGCCACGTTGCGGGGCGGGCAGGCGGCGTCTCAGGCGGCTCAGAAGGCGTTGCAGATGGCCGGGGCGCAGCAGCAGCTGGCGTCGGCGGAGCGTAACGGGGCCCGGCAGATCGCGCAGGCGCAGCAGGCTGTGCGCCAGGCCCGGCAGCAGGCGGCGGACGCGGTCGTCCAGGCGGCGCGGAAGGTTCAGGACGCGGAGCGGTCGCTGGCGGACGCTCAGCGGGACGCGAAGCAGGCCCAGGCCGACCTGACGGCCGCTCACCGTACTGCGGCGCAGGAGCTGGAGGACATCAACAACCGGCTGGCGGGCTCGAGGCTTTCGCAGCGTGACGCCGAGATCGCGTTGAAGGAGGCGACCGCCCAGCGCAACGCGGTTCTCCGGAACGCGAACGCGACCGAGCTGGACAAGCAGAAGGCGCTGCTGGCCTACGACCAGGCGGTTCAGCGGCTGAAGGAGCAGACGCTTGAGACGGGCCGGCTGAAGACGGAGACGGTTGCCGCGAACATGGCGGGCGCCGAGGGCTCGAAGACGGTTACGGACGCCCAGAATCGGGTCGCCGAGTCCCAGCGGAAGGTGACGGACCAGCAGCAGGCGCTGCGGGAAGCCCAGGTGGACACGGCCCGTCAGGTCGCCGACGCTCAGCAGCGGGTGTCGGAGGCGACGGCGAATGTGGCGGTCGCGCAGCAGTCTGCGGCGGACGCGGTCACTTCGGCGCAGCGCCAGATTCAGTCGGCGTCGCTGTCGGCGGCCGGGAGTGTGGATCAGGCTGCGATCGCTCAGGCGAAGTATCAGGCGGAGTTGGCGAAGCTGACGCCGGCGGCCCGGGAGACGCTGACGGCGTACACGGGTCTGAAGACGGCGTTCTCGGGCTGGTCAAAGTCGCTTCAGCCTCAGGTGATGCCGATTTTTACGCGGGCCATCAACGGGTTGAAGAACAGTCTGCCGGGCCTGGCGCCGTTCGTCGTCGCGGCCGCGACGGCGATCGGTGGTTTGCAGGACCGGGCGTCGAAAGGCTTCAAGTCGCCGTGGTGGCAGTCCTTCAAGAAGGACCTGCTGGAGTCGGTGGTGCCTGCCATCACCGGCCTTGGTGTCGGCTTCGCGAACATCTTCAAGGGCATGGCGGGGATCGTGCAGGCTTTCCTGCCGCACATGGATTCGATCTCGGAGACGATGCAGCGGATCACGGGCCGGTTCGCGAAGTGGGCGACGAATCTGAAGGGCTCGCCCGAGTTCGAGCGGTTCCTTGATTACAGCGCGAAGATGGGCCCGATTCTGGCCGAGACGCTGGGCGACGTGTTCAGCGGGATTTTCAACGTGAGTCGTGCTCTGTCGCCGATTTCGACGGTCGTGCTGAAGGTGTTGGGCGGGATCTTCGACGCGATCGGCATCGTCGCGGACAAGGCTCCGTGGCTCATCCAGCTGATCTACGGGATCATCGTTGTGACGAAGCTGTGGGCGATCGCGCAGGCCGTTTTCAACGCGATCATGGCGGCGAATCCGTATGTGCTGGCAGCGCTGGCGATCGTCGCCTTGATCGGCTTCGTCGTCTACGCCTACAACAAGTTTGGCTGGTTCCGCAAGGCCGTCCAGGCGGCGTGGGACGGGATCAAGTGGGCGGCGCAGGCCGTCGTCGACTGGTTCAAGGGCCCATTCGTCGGCTTCTTCACGAAGACCCTCCCCGGAGCGTTCCAGACGGCCCTGAACTGGGTGAAGCGGAATTGGCCGTGGATCATCGGCGCTTTGGGCGGGCCGATAGGCCTCGCCGTCGTCGCGGTGATCAAGCACTGGGATTCCATCAAGGGGGCGTTCTCGTCCGCCTGGGACTGGATCAAGCGGAATGTGTTCTCGCCGATCGGCACGTTCTTCACGAAGACGATTCCGGGCTGGGCGACGACGTTCCAGCAGAAGGTGGTCGCCGCGTTCAACCTGGCGAAGACGGGCATCAAGACCGCCTGGGACGGGATCAAGAGCGTCACCCGGGCGCCTGTCCAGTACGTCGTGGACTTTGTCTACAACACGGGCATCCGCGGCGTCTGGAACAAGATCGCCGGGGCGTTCGGTGCTCCGAAGCTGCCCGAGTTCAAGTTCCGCCGCGGTGGCGTCATGCCCGGCTACACGCCCGGCAAGGACGTTCACAAGTTCGTCTCTCCGACGGGCGGGGCACTGGAGCTGTCGGGCGGCGAGGCCATCATGCGGCCGGAATTCACGAGGGCTGTGGGCTCGGGGTTCGTGAACACGCTGAACGCGATTGCCCGTTCCCGGGGCGCGCAGGGCGTGAAGGCTGCCCTGGCACCGGCGTTCGGCGGGAACCCGGCGGCTCCGACGGACCGCTCGCTGAAGTACTCGGCCGGCGGCGTCACGCAGTCGTTCGCGGACGGCGGCATCTTCGGCTGGATCAAATCAGCCGGCTCCGCGGCGCTGGGCGCGGGCTCGGCAGCCTGGAACAAGATCAAGGAGGGCGCGTCCTGGCTGACGGACACCCTCCAGGCGTCCGCGCGCGCGGGCGTCAAGAACGTCGTCGACCCGCTGCTCAAGTCGTTCCCCGGCATGGACACCGGGATCGGGCAGCTGATCCGCCACATCCCGACCAGGATCGTCGACGCCTTGTTCGGGTACTCGGAGAAAGCCGACGAGAAGGGCGCCGGAGGTATCGGCGGGCCCCGCATCCAGGCCGCGCTGAACTGGGCGAAAGCCCAGGCAGGCAAGCCGTATCTGTGGGGCGGCGTCGGCCCGGCCGGTTTCGACTGCTCCGGGTTTATGGGGGCGATCGAGAACGTCATCCGGGGGCTGAAGCCGAACTCGCGGCGCTGGGCTACCGGGGCGTTCTCCGGCAGCGTCGCGCCTCCCGGCTGGGTGAAGGGCGGGGCTTCGGCGTTCCGCGTCGGAATCACGAACGCCGGCGTCGGGCACACGGCGGGCACGCTCGGGAAGACGAACGTCGAGTCGAGGGGAGGCGACGGCGTCGTCGTCGGGGCGCGCGCCCGCGGCTACAAGGACGGACTGTTCACCTCCTGGTACGGGTTCAAGCCGGGGTCCTACGACTCCGGCGGCTACCTGCAGCCCGGCCTCAACCTGGCCTACAACGGCACAGGCAGGCCGGAGCCGGTGTTCACGCGGCAGCAGGCGAACGCCCTGACGTCGGTGGCGGCACGCGGTAGCGCGTCCGGACCGGCGTCGTTCGAGGGAGACCTGTACCTCGACAGCGGCGAGTTCCTCGGCAAGGTCCGGGGCGAGGCGACCGCGGTCGTGCACCAGGAGCAGCAGAAGCTGATCTCCGTTCTGAACGCGAGCTGAGGAGGTTCCCGTATGACGATCCCCGGGAACTTCCTCAGCAGTGCGACAGAGAGCATGGATCCGTCGATCTCCGGGTGGACGGTCAAGCTGAACTGCACGCTGTCGAAGGGCGCCGGCGGCCGGAACGGCGAGGGCGTCCTGACGGTCAAGTCCGTGGCGTCCGGCGAGATGCAGGCGCGGACGGTGTCGTCGTATCCGATCGTCGACGGAACGCTGTACCAGGCGTTCGCCGACGCGTCGGGTGCGACGGTGCCGGAGCGGATCGGTATCCGCTGGCTGACCGCGGCAGGCGTCGAGGTGTCCATCACATGGTCGCCGACCACCGCTGCGGCGTCCGCGACGTGGCACCGGATCAGCGTTGGCGGGGTCGCACCGGTGGGGGCGACGCAGGCTCAGGTGCTGCTGTCGTCCACGCCGGCCGCCGGCCTCGTCAACAGCTTCTACGAGAACGTCTACCTCGGCCTGCCCTACCGGTCGCCGGGCAACTTCCTCAGCTTCAACGCCGAGTCGACGGACGTGGACGCCACCCCATGGACGTCGGAACTGAACTGCAGCGTCTCCCGCACGGTCCCGGCGCTGGACTGGGGGGCCACCTGGTATTACGCGGGCGGCCCCATGGCCACGATGACGGTCACCGCGTCCTCAAACGCGGCAATGCGGCTGACAGAGCGGCCCGGGATCACGCCGGGCGTCGAGTACCTGGGCTACATCTACCTGAGCCCGCCCACGAGCGGGTCGACGGCCTGGGTCGAGCTGCGCTTCTACGACAGCGGCGGCACCCAGATCCAGGCCACCAAGTCCATTCTGGCGGCCCCGGGCACGGGCGCGTACCGGCAGATCGTGTCGGACATCGCACCAGCCGGCGCTGCGACATGCTCGCTGGCGGTCGGCCTGGACAGCCCGACCGCAGCCCAGATCCTGCGCGTCGACACCGCGGTCATACGGTCCATGACAGCGGTGATGGCCGGCACGGTCGTCCCGTACTCGTCGGCGAGCTTCGAGCAGTCGGCGGGCGGCTGGACCGTGACGTCCGGGGTGGCTACCGCAGCCCGGTCCACGCCGTGGGGAGCCGCTGCATACGCGGGCAGCTACAGTCTCGCGGTCGCATCGGCGACGGCGACTTCGTCGACCTGGCGCTCGCCGCTGTTCAATCTCTCGAATCCGGTCGGCCAGAACTTCCGCGCGATGATCGTCTGCAAGCTCAACGCGGGCAGCTGGACCACGATCACCGTGAAGATCCACTGGTACAGCGCCGCGTCCGGCGACTTGGGAGTTTCGACGGGGACGGCCTACGCGCTGCCCGGTGGCTCCTGGTTCGCGATGACGACCGACGCGGTCGCCCCCGCAAGCACAGCGAAGGCCGCGATCGAAGTCGTCGGCGTCGCCGGGTCGGTGACCAGCAGCCTGTGGATGGACTACACGGCGCTGTGGCCGGTGCTGCCGCTGACTGCGGTCACCGAGCACGACGACCGCGCCTACGCCACGCTGACGCTGCGGGAACTGACCGTCGACTACCTGATCACTGTCTACCGGGTGACGGCCGACGGTACCCGCACGCCAGTGCGCGGCCCGTCCGGGCTGTACGACAAGGACGTCATCACCTCCGACCTGCTCATCATCGAGGACCACGAGGCACCGCTCGAGCAGGTCGTCTACTACTTCATCGAGATCTACACGGCGGCCGGGGTTCTTGCGTCGACCCGCAACTCCTCGGTCATCACGCTCGACGTCGACGACGTCAACTTCTGCTGGCTGAAGGATCCGGGCAATCCGCAGCGGAACATGCAGATCCTGGTCAAGCAGGCCCCCGACTGGTCCGATCCCATCGAGCAGACCGCGCACAAGGTCCGCGGGAGGCAGAACGCGGTCATCCTCAGCGACATCCGCGGCGGCCAGGAGGGCAGCCTCGCCGTCTGGACCCGATCCGACGACGAACGCAAGGCTCTTCGCTGGCTGCTCAGCTCCGGCAACGTCCTGCTGTGGCAGACCGCCCCGGGCATGGGCGAAGACGACGTGTACGTCAACGTCGGCCCCGTCGCCCGGCCGCGGGTAAGCCCGGTGGCGACGGAGGAGTGGCGGGAATGGACGCTGCCCCTGACGGAGGCCGACATGCCCGTCACCGTCGGCGTCAACGGCAGCGCAGACCGCACCTGGCAGAACGTCCTGAGCGGCTTCGCGACCTGGCAGGCCGTACTCGACGCGTATCCGACGTGGGAAGACGTGCTCCTCGACCAGCGCAGGTAGGAGGTGCGGTGTACCCCGTCTCCGACCGCTTCCTCGCCCGCCTCGCCGAATCACACCAGGTCGCCAGCCAGGTCAAGCTGTTCCTCACCGATGGGCGGGTCCTCGACCTGGAGCACGAGGGCGGCTCGGTGCAGGTCGACAGGCAGGCGGCGATCCGCCGCACCTGCTCGGTCACTGTCGCAGACCCGACGCTGATCCCGCGCACGGCCGCCGACGAGCTCGCCATAAACGGGGCCAGGCTGCGAGTCAGCCGCGGCGTGTTCTACGGCGACGGCTCCTCGGAGCTCGTACCACTCGGCGTGTTCCGGCTGGACGAAGCGGGCGGCGACGTCAACGACGGCCCGGTGACCTTGCAGGGCAAAGACCTCTCGGCCGTCATCCAGGACGACCAGTTCACCGACCCGTGGACGTCGACGGGCACCGTCGTCGCTGCCGTCACCGCGCTGGTGCAGCGCTCCGTGCCGGACGTCGAAGTGGTCTCGACGATCGTCGACGTGGCGATCGGTCGCCGCGTCTTCGACATCGAGGCGGACCCGTGGGTGGCCTGCAAAGAGATCGCCGCCGCAGCCGGCGCGGAGGTGTACTTCACCCCGGACGGCACCGTCACCATCGCCACCCTGCCGGACATTCTGACGACGACTCCGGTGTGGGAGATCGCAGCGGCGGAGGGCGGTGTCTACATCCGCGCCAACCGCGGCATGTCCAGCGCCGGCGTCAAGAACGGCGTCCTCGCCCGCGGCGAGAACACGGCCGACAACGTGGCCCCTGTGCGGGCCCTGGTTACCGACAACGACACGAGCAGCCCCACCTACTGGGGCGGTTCCTTCGGGCGCCGCCCCCGCTTCTACTCCTCGCCGACGCTGATCACGACCGGTGCTTGCACCGCTGCAGCAACGTTGCTGCTGGCGCAGGCGAAAGCCCCGAACGCCTCCGGCGACATCAGCTCGCTGCCGAACCCTGCGCTCGAGGCCGGCGACGTTCTGCGCATCACGCACCCTGACGGGTCCCGCGAGCTGCAGCAGCCCGCCAGCTTCACCGTCCCGCTAGGCCAGGACGGCGACTTCCCGATCAGCACGATCTCGGCGAAGGAGGACGCGTGACCGAAGCGAAGTCGGGACAGGGCGTCCACCGCGACCTGGCGTCGGCGATGCGGCAGCAGGCGAAACGCACGGGCCAGTCGACGCCCAGTGTCCGCGGCTCCGACTGGCGGCTGGCCACCGTGTCCACCGTGAACTCGGACGGCACTGTCGCCGCAGACACCGACACCATTCCGAGCATTCGCCGCCTCGCCACCTATCAGGCGCCTGCGGTGGGCGACGTCATCGTCATCTCCCAGTCGTCGACGGGGAACTGGGTCGCGCACGGCCGGATGGTGCCGGCCACCGGCGATGCCTGGACCGCGCCGTCCTTGACCTCGCCGTGGATCAACTACCCGGGTGGTGGCAACTACCAGGGCGCCCGCTACAAGAAGCAGGCCGACGGCATCGTCGTCATCGAAGGCCTCATCGCCTCCAACGGCACTTCCGTGTCCGGCGTTTCCAACGTCTTCACGCTCCCGGCCAGCTACCGGCCCACCGCGACTCTCGTCTTCGGGACGCTCAACACCGGCAACGTGATCAGGCAGCTCGAGGTGGTCGAGACCGGCGTCGTCCGGTTCGCCGCCCTGCCCGCCGGCGCCGTCGGCTTCATCTCCATCAACTGCCAGTTCCTAGCCGCCACCACCTAGGAGGACACACGCCTCATGGCCGGACAGGACTCCTACTCGCAAGGCATCGTGGTGGCGTCCCTGACAGACGCTCCGAATGCTGAGGCGCTCGCCCGCAACCTCGCCGACGCCATCGCCCCCCGCACCGTGATGCGGTTCGCGTCCGCGTCCGCCCGCTCGGCGGCCCTAACCGGGGCGACTGCGCCCGTCGAGGGCATGGTGTCCTGGCTGCAGGACACGAACTTGCTGTACGTGTACGACGGTTCCGCCTGGCAGGTGCAGTCGAGCTACGAGCTGATGGCGTGGACCGCGATCACATCGCTCGGTTCGTTCGCGGGCGGCTTTTCGGCCTCGTCCCCGGCGCCGCGCATGCGGAAGCTGTCGATCCTCGGGGTGGAGGTGTGGGAGTACGAGGGACGCATCACCGCCAGTTCGTTGTCGGCCGCCACCACGACGACGATGTTCACCTTCAACGTGGGGCACCGGCCGGCGAGCGGCCACGGCTACATGACCTACAACAGCTCGCACTACGCGTCCCGGGTGACGATCTCCCAGACGGGCGTGATGTCGGTGTCCGTCCCCGCAGAGGCGGGCGGCTCGGTGACGACGATCTATCTGGACGGCATCCGCATCACCAACCCGGCCCTGTGAGGAGCGACATGAAGCGCCGCTTCCTGGCCGTCCCCGCTCTTCTCGCCGCGCTGCTCCTGGCTCCGGCCGGTCCTGCCGCGGCACCGGTCGCATCCGCGACTGCAGCCTCCGATGTTCTCGTCACCGAGCCGGGCACCCGGCTCGCCCTGATCTCCTGTGCGCTCCGCAACACCGGCTCGGGCTGGGCGGTGATCGCCGACGTCGGGCATCAGCCGTCTGGGTGCGACGCCGTGGTCACGCACGCTGACCATCTCGAACTCCAGCACGACGTCGACGCGGCGAAAGTCTCGAGCCTTGCGGTCACCGTCGACGAGACCTATGCCAAGTCCGGGCTCCGTGTCGGTGCGTCCGTCGGCTTCGACCTCTCGAACATCTATCTCTACTCCGGCACGGCCGGGAGCACGGCCCTCAATCCGGCAAGCGTCTCAGCGACCAACGGCAACCTGTGGGTGCAGGGCTACCTGGTCCTCCCCGCCTCCTGACACCGCCCGCCACCCTGCCGCCCCGAGCCTCCCGGCCGGGGCTTCGTCATGTTTGGAGCAGCCATGCCCGACCTGTGGATGCCGGGCGCAACCCGGCTCGACATAGGCGACCACCAGCCGACCGACGGCGGCCCCGCCAAGGCTATTGGCCACATCACGTGGGACAAGAACGCGTCCGCAGCCAAGCCGATCGCGCTTGTGTCCTATGAGACTCTGCGCGACTACTTCGGGAAGAACCCCGCGGGTCAGGCCGTCGCCCCGCATGTCTTGTGGGATCCGTTCACGGGCCGCGTCACGCAGTTCGTCCCGGCGAACTGTCGGTCCAAGTCCCTGGCTGACGAGGCTGGCGGGACGCGCACCAACCGGGCGGGGAGGGTCGTCATTCAGGTCGAGGCGTTGTTCTTCCCGTACTGCAAGGTCGACGGGAAGGTGTACGCCCGCCTGGTCGACACCCCTTGCAAGGGCTGGGCGGAGCTCCAGGCGTGGGTGAACTCCTGGGGCGTGCCCAACACGTGGCCGATGGGCAGGCCGACGAGCTTCGCCCCGAACCGGTCCGAGTCCGTCTGGGAGTCGAAGGCCGGCTGGTACGGCCACAGTCAGGTACCGGAGAACGACCACCAGGACCCGGGCAGTTGGCCGGCGTTCGTCAGCGAGCCGAAGCCGCCCACTCCCACCCCGACCGTTCCGAAGCCTGTTCAGGAGTCCGACGTGCCTGCTGCCCTCAACGAGTCCAACAAGATCGACGTCGAGGTCGGCGGCGACTGGCTGCCGCTCGCCTTCAAGGACGAGGGCGCGCTGCTCGCCGGGCCCGTGCCCGTCCTGGACGTCACCGTGCATCTGTACTTCGACACGGCGGCCAGCCCGGACACGAAGGTGCAGGGCCAGTTCTACCTGACCAACGCCGACGACAGCGGGGCGTCCAACGCTCTCGTCGTCGACAAGCGGGGCGGCGGCGGCCACCAGTTCACCCACAGCCAGCCCATCCCCGCGGGCAGGAAGCTGTGGTTCCAGGTGCGGGCCATCAGCCCCGACGGCAAGCCCGTCACCCTCCTCCACCGCGTCGCGTCCGGACCGTACTGGACCGCCTGACCTCAGCTCGTCCTCAGAGAAACGAGAACCCCCGTGAAGATCAGAATCTTCGGACGTGAGCCCGCCCTCGCCCTGAACACGCTCAGCGGCATCCTCGGCCTCATCGTCACCTTCAACGTCGGCCTCACCGAGAACCAGGCCGGATGGCTCGTCGCGGGCACCTCCGCCGTCCTCGGCGCCATCGCAGCCGCCCTCACGCGCCCCGTCGCGGTCCAGGCCTTCACCACACTCGTCGCCACCACCGCCTCCGCGGTCGCCGCGTTCGGCTACGACGTCGCACCCACCACGACCGCCGCCGTCAACGGCGCACTCCTGGGCATCATCATGTTCATCACCCGCGGCCAGGTCTCCCCTGCCAGTCCCACCGCGCCCGCGAACACGCCGGCCCGGGGCGTGTAGATGCCGCGACGTGCACTACGGCGGCTCCGTCGGACGCTCGGCCGGCGCGGGGCGTTCCTGCTGTCGTTCGGCACGGTGTGGACGCTGATCGGATACGGCCAGGTCACCTCCCCGCCACCGGACCAGCGCGGCCTGAAGCTGCTGCTGGACAGGGTGCCGCTGGACGTGTGGGGCTGGCTGTGGATCACGGCCGGGCTCGTCGCGATCGTGTCGTCGTTCCTGCCGCAGGGCTCCGACCGGTTCGGTTTCTTCGCCCTGGTCGTGATCGTTGCGCCGTGGATCATCTCCTACCTGTATGCCTGGTGGGACGGCGGCTTCCCCAGAGGGTGGATCGCGGCAGCCCTGTACGGCGGGTTGGCGATCGGAATCATGGTTGCGGCCGGATGGGGGGAGCCTCCGCGGCCCAAGAGAGAAGAGCCACCGTATGCCTGACGGGAACACCATCGCCACGCTTCTCGGGACGATCGCGACCGGGGGGCTGGCGGCTTGGGCCGCACGCTCGGCGAAGCGCACGAAGCGGCAGGAGAACCGCGACGACTTCACCGAGATCAAGAAGGCGCTGAACGAGCGGATCGACGACCTGAAGAACGATCTCACCGGGCAGCAGGAACAGATCACCGGGCAGGGCGCGGCAATCTCCTGGCTGGTCGTGGACCGCAGGAGTCTTGTGGCGACGATCCGTGGCGCGGGGTTGAAGCCGCCGGCACCGCGCCCGATACCGGACCGGGCCCGGCCATACCTCGACAGCGTCGACGTGTGAGAACTGGAGTGCGATATGCCCACACGTGATCCACGTCCGATGGAGCCACGAAGCCGTGAGGGCGGTGCGGACATCGGCAGTCTCGTCGCGATGGGCGTCGAGGAAGCCCCGCCGATCCCGGAACCACCCACCCCGCCGCCTCCCGTGGAGGGCTGACCAGTGGCTGACGACGAAGAGCTGCCGTTCTGGCTGTCCCCACGCCCGTTCCGCGAACCGAAGCTTCCACCGCGCGACGAAGACGAGTGACCCGGCCCCTCCCTCTGGGAGGGGCCTACCGCTGTTTCTGCGGGCGGAACGACAGCGCATGCCCCGTCAGATTGGGGCGTCGCCGTTGCCCTCGATGCGGATCCGGAACTGGCCGGCTGGGGAGTCGAGCCAGTCGGAGATGTCGGGGCGGATGAAGTCGCCCTGGCCTCGGTCCGTGCGGAGGGTCCCCTGCTGCAGGTTGACCATCTCGATGGGCTTGCTCTGGTCGGGGACGGTCAGGGTGCCGCTCCAGGAGGTCCGCCTGCCGACGGCGACCTGGGTGAGGCTCGCGGTGACGGGCAGCTCGCGTCCGTTGTCGAGGATCAGGGCGGCGGGGCCGGTGTAGGTGCTCATGTTCGGCGAGCGTAGCGGCCTGCACTGACATTGGGTGCCGACGCGGCGCGCGTCTGCTGACGCGTAACGCTCCGCTGGGTGCTGCCAGTTGATCAGCAGCGACCCTCGATAACATGCCATATCACGGGCGAAAAAACGGTACAATTGGCTATGTCCCAGAACCCCCTGAACCCGCGCCCAGAAGCAGTTGCTGCCGCCGATTGGTGGGCACAGCAACTCGACCAGCCGCCCGTCCATGGGCTCGGCGCCCGAGAGCAGACGGACATGGCGAACGCCGCGACCGCCGTCGGCCGGACAGAGAAGACACCCGAGCAGATCGAAGCCTTCCGTGTCGCGCTCGCAGAGGTGATCGAGCAGAAGCTGAGGGAGCGCCCCGAGGAGTGGCGACCAGACAACCCGTCGTGGGCCAGCGCCTTCCGCCAGATCGCGGGCGACTATCGACCCGCCCAGGAGTTGGAGACGGCCGCCGAGGAGGCTGGCTTCAAGCTGAAGATGTTCGACGTGCCTATGAAGACGGTCATGTGGGTCAACCCTGGGATCGTCAAAGTAGCGGTCGGGCATGGCGGCATCACGGAAGTCGTATGGCAGGAGGGCTGGTGACCGAAGCCATCGTCCCGCGCCAGCCGGACGCCACCCCCGCCGTCTACGACGCTGCGACGCTCGCTGTCCTGCACGCCATGGAGGAGGCAGCCGAGAAGCACCTCGACGCCATCCGCCCCGAGAACACGAAACGCGGATACGCCAACGACTGGGCGCTGTGGAAGGAGTTCCACGGCTGGCTGACCGAACTGACCGGGCACCCGCTGCCGTTTACCGCCGTCACCAAGGGCACGCTCGTCGGCTTCGTCGTCTGGCTCGACACCATCAAGCTCGCCGCCCCCAACTCGATCGACCGCCGGATCACCGGCGTCACCGTCACCGCACGGAACGAACACGGGGTCGAGGTGCCCAAGGCGGCAACGGTCGCCGCGCGGCAGGCCCTCAAGCCGCTGAAGAACGACCCCGAGCGCATGGCCCGCGGCCGAGGGAAGGCCGCCGCCGTCACCCCCGAGCAGCTCCGGCAGATGAATGCTGCTGTCGCCGACGGACTCACCGGGCTCCGTGACCGCGCCCTCTGGCTCATGGCCTTCGGGATTGCCGGACGCTCCGCCGAAGTCGCCGCCCTGCGCGCCGAGGCGGTCGTCCACGTCAGCCAGGGCCTGGAGGTCCACGTACCCGCGGTGAAGGGCCGGCCACCCCGAGACGTCGTCGTCGGCTACGGCCGCAACCCCGACACCTGCCCCGTCCGAGCCTGGCTCACCTGGCGCGCCGCCACAGGCATCACCGCCGGACCCGCCTTCCTGCCCATCGACGTCTGGGGCACCATGGGCGACCGCACACTGTCCGCCGAAGCAGTCCGCGAGATCATCGCCCGCAACGCCGAACGAGCAGGCGTCGCCGTCCGACTGACCGGCCACAGCATGCGAGCCGGATTCATCACCACATCAAGGCGCGCCGGGAAGCGCGAGGAGAAGATCCGCGAACAGTCCGGCCACGCCGAGAACAGCCCCGCCTTTTGGGGCTACATCCGCGAAGCCGACAAGTGGACCGGCGCGGCATCGGAGGACATCGGGCTGTGAACTCGATCTGCACCGCAACGACCGTGTCCGGGTGCCCCTGCAAGGCGCAGGCTAGCCAGTGGCCGCAAGGTGTCGTCGGCAACCCGCAACTCTGTGGACGCCACCTGCCCGTAGACCTGCGAGAGATACGCGACGTCGGCTTCGCCGAGCTGGAGCGGCGCCGCGCTGAGCGCCTGGACGCCCGCGACCCCGTGTGCTGGTCGTGGGCTCCGGAGATCCCGCTCGACCGCATCGCCGACGAATACGGGTGGAGTGCGGACGACTTCACGCCCCGATTCCGCGAGCGCGACGAGCAGGCGCTACGCGTGGCTCTCGCGGCGTGGCACGGACGCAGGTGTGCCGTATGCGGATTCCACGGCCTGCGCCTCGTCGACGACCACGACCACGACACCGGGCTGATCCGTGGCCTGCTCTGCCGGAGCTGCAACGGCCGCGAGCCGCCCGACGACGGCCTCTTTCGGAAGTATCGCGACAGGCCCCCGGCGGAGATCCTGGACATTCGCCTGCGCTACTGGGATCACTTCCACGGATGGGCAGAGCCGCGCGCCATCAACCCGAATCGGCTCGACAACCACCCCGCCTACGCGCTCGCGGCCCGGCTGGGGGAGCGCCTCCAGCAAGACGGAGCCGACGGGGACGCGGGCCTGTGAACTACTTCCGGCCGCGATCTTCCGCGCTGGCCGGATTGTGGTGCATGGTGTCTGTGGGTGATCCGGGACCCCCAGGTGCGGAATCCCCCTCGCTGGGCCCTGCCGTCCTGCTGCGGGACGGCGGGGCCCGCCGCGACGCCCCTCTCTTCCGCCCGTCGCGCCTGCACCCACTCCTCCACCAGCAGCCCGCGCGACACCCGCTCTGCTTCCCGCCACAGCCTGCCCTGCGGTCGGCACCACCACAGTCCGGGGCCACCACTCGACTTGCCCCAGAATTCAAACACGTGCTCTAGTCGAGGGATGGCACGAACCCGCACCGACCACCTCACCGACCTGCAAGAGCGCATCCTCGCCGTCATCCGCCAGAGCATCGCCGACCGCGGCGACAGCCCGACGCTGCAGGAGATCGGCGCCGCCGTAGGCCTCGGCTCACGCAGCGCCGTGCACTACCAGCTGGCGCAGATCGAACGGAAAGGCGCAATCACCCGCACCCGAGGCCAGCACCGCGGACTCCGGCTCACATGAACGCCAACCGCTACCACCTCACCCTGACCGCCAACGGCCGGCCCGTGATGCAGGGCTGGTGGGCGAGCGAGGCTACGGCCCGCGCGCAGTGCACCGTCTGGATCGGATCGTGGGGCAGCCTCCCG
This sequence comes from Streptomyces sp. NPDC001858, assembly GCF_053594615.1. Taxonomy (NCBI): domain Bacteria; kingdom Bacillati; phylum Actinomycetota; class Actinomycetes; order Kitasatosporales; family Streptomycetaceae; genus Streptomyces; species Streptomyces sp. NPDC001858. The sequence continues at coordinate 33,591 of NZ_JBSFEV010000020.1, read as the reverse complement.
GGCGCACGGATCGCGCTCGTCGACGAGGAGGCGGGCGAGACGTTGACGACCTGGCCGGGGGAGAGCTGAGCGTCTGCCATCCTGGCGGGAACGCGAGGAGGCCCCATGTCGCACCGCCCGTACCCGAACCGCGAACGCGCCCTCCGGCAGCTGGAGCGGCACGTCGATCCCGCGCCTGCGATCCCGGCGCCCACCGCCCTGCTGCAGTTCGGAGAGAGCATGGCCCGCATGCGGGAGGGCGCACGGCGGGTACTGGCCGCGCAGTTCGCCGTCGACGAGTACCGGCTGTCGACACGCCCCGGCATTGTCAGTGGCGGGGCGTAGCCTGAGGGTCCGGCAGTCGTTTTTCGAACAAGTCGGGTTGCTGTGGTTGCTGGTCGCTCCGTCCCGGCGTGATGCACCGGGGCGGAGCGCGCTGCCTTGGAGGGCCGATGTTCCGTCGCCTGCTCCACCGCTTCCGCCTTGGCGGAGCAATGCCGCCGCCCCGGCCGGGCCCTGACGCGCAGACCGTCACACTGTCGCCTGGCTGGGTGGAACTGCCGCCCGGCCCGAAGGATCAGTATCCGGCTGAGATCATCGCCCGCATCAACCAGGGGAGGCATCCGTGAGCATCACGATCAGGCTCGTAGGTGGCCCCGCCGACGGGCGCACCCTCCCCGTCTCAGATGACGAGCCTCCTTGGCGGTACCTGATTCCGCTGCCGACGTCGGTTGCCGACCTGCTGTCCACTTCTCTCGAACCGGACCCGATTCCGGCCGCCGAGTATGAGCCGATCCTGAGCGGCGGTTGGCCATCCCGCGCCGACGACGGCGCCTATCTGTACCAGCACCGCGTCCCGCCGGTGACCCCAGAACAGCGGCAAGCCCTGGAACGTTCGCAGCGTGAGGCGCAGGCTGCGGAGGAGGCGCGAGCCGCGGAGACGGATGCGGCATGGCAGGAAATCCGCAGGGAGCGCCCGCACTACCCCGAGGACTGGCGGGACCTCTTCTAGCCTGCCCCCGCCAGCGCGGGACGGCCATCACGCCGCTTCGACGACCCCGCCCCGCTCGGCCGCTACCGCGAGTGTCCACTCCGCGACGAGTTCCTCGTACCGCCGCCGCGACTCCCCGTACAGCCAGCCGCCGCACGCAATGACCAGCGCACGGATCTCGACGTTCACCACAGTAGACGGGCGCACAGGCCTCCACAGTGACGAGGTGGGGAGCATGTCGATCAGTCTAGGCGCGGGGTCTGACAGCGGGCTACGAGCCGGGCGGCTGGGGCGAAGCCGTGACGAAGCTCCCCAGGCCCGGCTCCGTGTAGATGAGGCCTTCATCGCGCAGCCCGCGGTGCACCTTCTGGGCGGTAGCCTGCGCGATCCCGAACTCCGTCGCCAGCTGCACGACCGACGGCACACGGGTGCGCGGCGGGTATGTGCCGTCCGCGATCCGCTGCCGGATCACCTCAGCCACCTGCTTCCACCTGGGCACATCCGCCTCGAATTCGATCACACCGTCAACGTGACACGCCAGGGTGTACCACGCGAGCGGTCGCATACGTGGCACGCCATAGCATGCTATGGCTAAGCTGCTGAAATGCAGCGCCCCGCGACCGCACGGCCGGGGAACCATCCGGCGAGCGGAGCGTCGATATGACCCACCCTACGGGCCGAGCCGTACCAGCACGCGAGCGCTACGAGGCGCTCATCGGTGAGGCCGAGCACGCCACCGGCATCCTGCCGACCATCGACGACTGCCGGCGCCTCACCGACGGCCTCCGGGACGCGATCCGCGACCTCGCCGACCAGGTCCGCCGAAAGCAGGACCGGCTCCCCGTCGGCGGCATCGACTGGACCATCTGCGAGCAGGCCCTCCTCGGCGCGCAGGGCGCACTGTGCGGCAGCCTCGGGCTCGGCCTGCGGTCCGCGGCCCTGCATGTGGCCACGCTGGGTGCCGCTGCCCGTCGGCTCGTCGAGTGCATAAGCCGCGGCTGATCCTGCCCGCGATTGCGGGCCGTTACCCGCAGGAACGTTTGGCCAAGGCTCGACCTGCGGTTACGGAAACGTTCTCACTGCATGCATCCGGTCAGATATATGCGTCGATGACCTTGCGGTGATCGAGTCGGGCGTGTTGGGTGTTGACAGAAAGTCAGCGATCTCGGAGGAGGTCGACCACATGCATGCCCAGGGCGCGCGCGATCCGTATCAGAGTGCCAATGCGGGCGTCGGCGGTCCCGGCCTCGATCTCTTGGTAAGTGGAGCGGGCGACGCCGGCTGCAAGGAGGACGCTTTCCTGGGTGCGGTTCTGTCGGAGGCGGGCTATCCGGATGCGGTCACCGATGGCTTGGAGGTCGCGGCGGAGCCAGTCGTCGGTGTCGGGCAGGTGGGGCACCTGACACACCGTCTGATGAAGATCATCGTAAGTCAGCCCGGAATACCGGGCCTTTTCTGATCATGAAGTTGACGGGCGAGGCTCTATGGGCGATCTGGTGGATGCTGCAGGGCTCAATGCAGTGACCGTTAATAGAACGCGCGTTCATCCGGAGAGGTGAACCACCTCCAGCCGACACGTCCGACTGAACAGCCAAGGGAGCGGGGCAGCACCCCCGCCGGCCGTCACAACGGGAGAGCGGAAATGGACCGACAGCAGATCCTCGACCTATACGGCTGGGCGCCAGGGATCTGCTTCCGGCATCCCTCCAAGGGGGAGGTGCCGACGGCGGTAGTTGGCGTCATCCACCCCCAGGCGAGCGCCGAGCGCGAGGTTCGCGGCTGCGCCGACTGCGTCATCGCCATGGAAGACATAAGGCGCGAGGAAGCAGCCCGCACGGGAAGCGAGTACCAGCCGGGACAGGTCGGGGAAGCGGCGGGATGACCTGTCCCGACCTTGCTCAGGACGCCGACGGCTGGGGAGGATCTGGGGAGTGGCGACCGCCGGGGAGCGATGGGGGAGCGCCAGAACTTCAAGTCAAAGTCACTCGCGTGAACTCAAGGGAACTGAAAGGCAGCAGGTCGGCGGGCTGTTGAGGGTAAGCGGCCGCAGGATGCCTGGCCGATACGTTGTTAAGATAAGTTCTATCTGAACCGGTACCGGGCCGTCGTCTGGCTCTATCTCGCCGACGAACTACGGCAGTTCGCCTCCGAGAAGACCAACGCTTTCCTGCTCACCGGCCGGACCCCCGAGGTGTTGCGGAGCCAGCTGGCTGCGGGCGTCGACCTGCGGGCGAGGAACTGGCGGGGACGCCATCTGGGCTTCCTGCTCCGCCAGACCGACGGCCCCTGGCAGCGCGCCGGAGCTCTCGCCGGGTTCCTCGACCCGCTCCAGGTCGCGGAGATCGTCAAGGACCCCTACGAGCGGGCCCACCTGAACAGGTTCCGGCCGGGACCGCCGGCCCACGGTGCCCCCGGAACGCCCGCCGCACACCTCGTCGAGAAGATCATGACGGCGGACGACCCCGACGAGATCGCCTGGCTCAGGTCCGACCTGGCGAACACCCTGGACGAGGCCCGCGCCGACCAGCCCGCACCGCGCCCCGCACCGAAACCGGCCGTGTCGGGTCCCGCACCCCATCCCGTCCCACCGCACCGGCCGAAACAACCGGTCACGCCCGACGTACCGGCCGTACCCGAACAGCCGGCCGTGCTCGAAGAGCCGGATCGGCCGAGGCGCGGTCTGCTGAGCCGGCTGTGCCGTCGGAACGCGTGACGCACGGGATCGACACATTTAGAGCGCCCGGAACAGGCCCTCCTGGACGACCGACACCAGCAGACGCCCCTCGATGTCGTAGATGCGCCCACGGGCCAGACCGCGTCCGCCGGTGGCGATCGGCGACTCCTGGTCGTACAGGAACCACTCGTCCGCGCGGAACGGCCGATGGAACCACATCGCATGGTCCAAGGACGCCATGTCGAAGTTCCGCGGCCCCCACAGGGGCTCGACCGGCAGGCGGACGGCGTCCAGGAGGGTCATGTCGCTGGCGTAGGTGAGCGCGCAGGTGTGGACGAGCGGGTCGTCGCCGAGCGGCCCGACCGCGCGCATCCACACCGCGCTGCGCGGCTCGGCCTCCTTGACGTCCTCGGCGCTCCAGCGCAGCCGGTCCGCGTACCGGATGTCGAAGGGCTGACGGCGCGCCATGCGCTCCAACTGCTCGGGCAGCGCGCCCAGATGCTCCCGGATCTCCTCCGCCACCGTCGGCAGTGACTCCGGGTCCGGGACCTCGCGGGCCGGCGGCAGCTGGTGCTCGAAAGGACCCACCTCAGGTTTGTGAAAGGAGGCGGTGAGATTGAAGATCGTGCGGCCCTGCTGCACGGCGGTGACCCGGCGCGTCGTGAACGACCGCCCGTCCCGCACCCGTTCGACCTGGTACACGATCGGCACACCCGGCCGGCCCGGTCGAAGGAAGTACGCGTGCAGCGAGTGCACGGGCCGGTCGCCGTCGGTGGTCCGGCCGGCCGCGACCAGCGCCTGGCCCGCCACCTGGCCGCCGAAGACCCGCTGCAGGGACTCCTGCGGGCTGCGGCCGCGGAAGATGTTGACCTCGATCTGCTCCAGGTCGAGCAGGTCGACGAGTCTCTCAGCCGGATTCGTCATCGGTGCGCTTCTCCTGTGCCTGCTTCGCTGTCTGTTCCTGTGCTGTCGGTTCTTGCGCTGTCGCTTCCTGCGTCTCCAGCGTTCACAACTGGCCGACGGCCGTCACACGGACGACGGCGCGGCCCTCGGCGTCGGAGGCCGTGAGGTCGACCTCCGCGCTGATGCCCCAGTCGTGGTCGTCGTTGGGGTCGTCGAAGATCTGACGGACGCGCCACAACGCGTTCTGCGGCTCCTCCTGGATGACGAGCAGTTTGGGTCCCCGGGCGTCCGGGCCGGTACCGAGGTCGTCGTACTCGTCCCAGTACTTGTCCATCGCCTCGCCCCACGCGTCGGCGTCCCAGCCGGCCTCGGCGTCCAGCTCGCCGAGTTGGTCGACATGGTCGAGAGCGGCGAGCTCGACGCGGCGGAACATGGCGTTGCGGACCAGGACCCGGAAGGCCCGCGCGTTGGCCGTGACCGGCTTGACCTCGTCGGCCTTCTCCTGGGCCTCCTCGGCCGTCATCTCCGCCGGATTGGCGAGCTGCTCCCACTCGTCCAGCAGGCTCGAGTCCACCTGCCGCACCATTTCGCCCAGCCACTGGACGAGGTCCTGCAGATCCTCGGACTTGAGGTCGTCCGGGATGGTGTGATCGAGGGCTTTGTAGGCGCTGGCGAGGTAGCGCAGCACGATGCCCTCGGTACGGGCCAGTTCGTAGTGGGAGACCAGCTCGGTGAAGGTCATCGCGCGCTCGTACATGTCGCGGATGACGGACTTCGGCGACAGCGGGTGGTCGCCGACCCACGGGTGGCTCTTGCGGTACGTGTTGTACGCGTGGAAGAGGAGCTCCTCCAGCGGCTTCGGGTAGGAGACGTCCTGGAGACGCTCCATGCGCTCTTCGTACTCGACGCCGTCCGCCTTCATCGCGGCCACGGCCTCGCCGCGCGCCTTGTTCTGCTGGGCGGCGAGGATCTGGCGCGGGTCGTCCAGCGTGGACTCCACGACGGAGACCATGTCGAGGGCGTAGGAGGGCGACTCCGGGTCCAGCAGCTCGAACGCGGCCAGCGCGAAGGTGGACAGCGGCTGGTTCAGCGCGAAGTCCTGCTGCAGATCCACGGTCAGGCGGACGATGCGGCCGGTGGCGTCCGGCTCGTCGAGCTTCTCCACGATGCCGCCGTCCAGCAGCGAGCGGTAGATCGCGATCGCGCGCCGGATGTGCCGCAGCTGCTGCTTGCGCGGCTCGTGGTTGTCCTCCAGCAGGTGCCGCATTGCCTCGAAGGCGTTGCCGGGGCGGGCGATCACCGACAGCAGCATGGTGTGCGTGACCCGGAAGCGGGAGGTCAGCGGCTCCGGCTCGGACTCGATGAGCTTGTCGAAGGTGTTCTCCGTCCAGCCCACGAAGCCTTCCGGCGCCTTCTTGCGCACCACCTTGCGGCGCTTCTTCGGGTCGTCGCCCGCCTTGGAGAGGGCCTTCTCGTTCTCGATGACGTGCTCGGGCGCCTGCGCGACCACCAGGCCCGCCGTGTCGAATCCGGCCCGGCCGGCCCGGCCCGCGATCTGGTGGAACTCACGGGCCCGCAGGGTGCGCACCCGGTTGCCGTCGTACTTGGTCAGCGCCGTGAACAGCACCGTGCGGATCGGCACGTTGACGCCGACGCCGAGCGTGTCCGTACCGCAGATCACCTTCAACAGGCCGGCCTGGGCGAGCTTCTCCACCAGACGCCGGTACTTGGGCAGCATGCCGGCGTGGTGGACGCCGATGCCGTGCCGCACGTAACGCGAGAGGTTCTGGCCGAACTTCGTGGTGAAGCGGAAGTTGCCGATCAGGTCGGCGATGCGCTCCTTCTCCTCGCGCGAGCACATGTTGATGCTCATCAGCGCCTGCGCCCGCTCCACCGCCTGCGCCTGCGTGAAGTGCACGATGTAGACGGGCGCCTGCCGCGTGTCCAGCAGGTCGGTCAGGGTCTCCGTCATCGGCGTGTACCGGTACTCGTAGGACAGCGGCACGGGCCGGGTCGCCGAGCGGACCACCGCCGTGGGCCGGCCGGTACGCCGGGTGAGGTCCTTCTCGAAGAACGACACATCGCCGAGCGTCGCCGACATCAGCACGAACTGCGCCTGCGGCAGCTCCAGGATGGGGATCTGCCACGCCCAGCCGCGATCGCCCTCTGCGTAGAAGTGGAACTCGTCCATGACGACCTGGCCGACGTCCGCGTGCTTGCCGTCGCGCAACGCGATCGACGCGAGCACCTCGGCGGTGCAGCAGATGACCGGGGCGTCGGAGTTCACGGACGCGTCGCCGGTCAGCATGCCGACGTTCTCCGTGCCGAAGATCTTGCACAGCTCGAAGAACTTCTCCGACACCAGGGCCTTGATCGGAGCGGTGTAGAAGGTGACCTCGTCGCGGGCGAGAGCCGCCAGATGAGCGGCCGCCGCGATCATGCTCTTGCCGGAACCGGTGGGCGTCGACACGATCACGTTCGCACCGGAGACCACCTCGATCAGCGCCTCCTCCTGGTGGGGGTAGAGCGTCAGACCGCGCTCCTGCGCCCAGGACTCGAAGGCTTCGTACAGGGCGTCGGGATCTGCGGTCGGAGGCAGCTGATCGATGAGGGTCACGACCCCATCTTGCCTGCCCTCGCCCTTGATGGGGGAATCGGCTGCCGGGCCGAAGATCACGGCCGCTACGCTGTGTCGCCGACGGAGCGTCATCGCACCCGGTCAACTGGACAGCGGCACACGAGGAATAGGGCGGGCAACGGCCATGATGGGACCAGCACACTCACTGTCGGGGGCCGCCGCCTGGCTCGGGGTCGGTGCGGCGGCCGCCGCGGCCGGGCACACCATGCCCTGGCCGGTTCTGCTCGTCGGTGCGCTGATCTGCGCCGGGGCCGCGCTCGCCCCGGATCTCGACCACAAGGCCGCCACCATCTCCCGGGCCTTCGGCCCCCTCTCGCGCTGGCTGTGCGAGATCGTCGACAAGCTCTCCTACGCCGTCTACAAGGCCACGAAGAAGCAGGGCGACCCGCGCCGCTCCGGAGGGCACCGCACGCTCACCCACACCTGGCTGTGGGCGGTCATGATCGGCGGGGGCACCTCGGCGCTGGCGATCACCGGTGGCCGCTGGGCGGTGCTGGTGATCCTCTTCGTGCACATGGTGCTGGCGATCGAAGGCCTGCTGTGGCGGGCGGCCCGCGGCTCCAGCAGCGACGTGCTCGTATGGCTGCTCGCCGCGACCAGCGCCTGGATCCTCGCCGGTGTCCTGGACCAGGCCGGCAACGGCTCGGACTGGCTGTTCACCGAGCCCGGCCAGGAGTACCTGTGGCTGGGGCTGCCCGTGGTGCTGGGCGCCCTGGTGCACGACATCGGGGACTCGCTGACCGTCTCGGGCTGCCCGGTCCTGTGGCCCATCCCGATCGGGCGCAAGCGCTGGTACCCGATCGGTCCGCCCAAGGCGATCCGGTTCCGCGCGGGCAGCTGGGTCGAGCTCAAGGTGCTGATGCCCGTGTTCATGCTGCTCGGGGGAGTGGGCGGGGCAGCCGCCCTCAACTACATCTGACGGCCGGCGCGCATCGCGCCGGTTCAGGTCATGGCCCCGCCGTCGCCGTACCGCCGCTCGAAGCGGGCGACGCGGCCCTCCGTGTCCACGGTGCGCGCCGTGCCCGTGTAGAAGGGGTGGCTCTCCGAGGAGATCTCCACGTCCACGACCGGGTAGGTCTCGCCGTCGTCCCATTCGATCGTCCGGTCGCTGGTCGCGGTGGACCGGGTCAGGAAGGCGTAGCCGGCCGTGCGGTCGCGGAAGACGACCGGGTGGTAGTCGGGCTGCTTGTCCTGCTGCATGAGCACTCCTCGTGCGGTGGAGGTGGTGGCGACGGGCCGGGGACGGTCGGGTCGGCCACCGGGGGGTCAACCGGACAGGGCGTCCTCGTCGACGATGTGCATCGCGGCCTCCTCGGCGGAGGCGGCCGCGCCGTCGATGCCCACGTCCGTGGCGATCAGCGCGCTCTCGTCGTCCTCGTGGACGCCTTCGTCGGGCGCCACGAGCCGGCCGGAGCGAGCGGCGCCGACCTCGTTGTCGAGGAGTTCCCCGTCGGTGCCGTCGCAGTCGCCGATGCCGTCGCCGTCGGGCACGTCGAGATCCGGCACCTCCTCGGCGAGCCGCTGGTCCAGGCTCTCCCCCTGCCGGCGCTCCGCGGCGGTCACCCCGGCGTGTTCCACGGCCCAGGGGCGGTCCGGTGGGGACCAGCCGCGGTCGAGGGGGTCCCCGACACCGTCGTTGTCGAGAGTGTCCTCCGCGTCGAGCAGTCCCGTGTCCTCCTGGATGTCGGACGAGTCGGGCTGGTAGACGTCGTCTCCCCATCCGTCGGCGCTGTTCACGGCTACCTCCAGTGGGTGACCGGCCGGTTCTCCCCGCGGTCGGCGGTGGGGTGCCGCCGCACGGGGCACCGGCCGGGCGCGGCGTGTTCCGGATGGATTCCGACGGTCTCCCGCGCGGGTGCCGCCTTCCAGCGTTCCACCCCGCTTCGGTACCGCGCAACGCCAGAGGACGCACGGAGTCCGCTTCGGGCCGCCTGGCCCAGGGCGGCGGCACCGCGACCTCAGGCCGCCCGCACCGCCCTCTGCGTCGCGCCGGGCGCGGGGAGCGGCGCGGGCACGGGCGCCTGCCCGGCTCCCGGCGCGGACCGTGCTGCCGACGGCGGTCCCACCGAAAGCGCAGGCAGCAGGTCCCGCAACCGCACCGGCCTCGGCTGCGGCACCCGCACCGGCACCGGTCGTGACACCGGCGTCGGCTGCGGTACCCGCACCGGCACCGGTCGTGGCACCGGCGTCGGCTGCGGTACCCGCGCGGGCACCGGTCGTGGCACCGGCGTCGGCTGCGGTACCCGCGCGGGCAGCGGTCGTGGCACCGGCGTCGGCTGCGGTACCCGCGCGGGCACCGGTCGTGGCACTGGCCTCGGCTGCGGCACCCGCATCGGCACCCGCGCCGGCATCGGTCGTGACACCGGCGCGGGCGCATGGGCCGGCACGCCGCTCACCGGCCCCGGCTCCCCCCGACCACCGCTTTCCTCCTCACCTGTGCCACGACCGCCAGCGCGCCGTGTACACCCCGTCTCACCCGTGCCACGACCGCCAGAGCGCCGCGTACGCACCGTCCGCAGCGACGAGCTCGGCGTGGCTGCCCAGCTCGCTGATGCGACCGTTTTCGACGACGGCGATGACGTCGGCGTCATGAGCGGTGTGCAGCCGGTGCGCGATGGCGACGACGGTGCGGCCGTCCAGGACACGGGCGAGGGAGCGTTCGAGGTGGCGCGCGGCACGCGGGTCGAGCAGCGAGGTCGCCTCGTCCAGGACGAGCGTGTGCGGGTCGGCCAGCACCAGGCGGGCCAGCGCGATCTGCTGGGCCTGTGCAGGGGTGAGCGTGACGCCGCCGGAGCCGACCTCGGTGTCGAGGCCCTCGGCGAGCGCCCGCGCCCAGGCCTCCGCGTCGACCGCGCCCAGCGCCGCCCACAGCTCGGCGTCCTGCGCGCCCGTGCGGGCGAGCCGGAGGTTGTCGCGCAGGGAGCCGACGAAGACGTGGTGCTCCTGGTTGACGAGCGCCACATGGGAGCGGACCCGTTCGGCGGTCATCCGCGACAGCTCGGCGCCGCCGAGGGTGATCCGGCCGTCGCGGGGCGCGTAGATCCCCGCGAGCAGCCGGCCCAGCGTGGACTTGCCCGCGCCGGAGGGGCCGACCAGGGCCAGCCTGGTCCCGGGGGAGACGTCGAGCGACACCTCGCGCAGCACGTCGACGCCCTCGCGGTAGCCGAAGTGGACCTGGTCGGCGTGCACGTCGCGCCCGTCCGGCGCCAGCCCGGGCTCCCCGCTGTCCGGCTCGATGTCGCGCACTCCGACCAGCCGGGCCAGCGACACCTGGGCCACCTGCAGCTCGTCGTACCAGCGCAGGATGAGGTTCACGGGGTCGACGAGCATCTGCGCCAGGAGCGCGCCCGTCGTCAGCTGCCCGACCCCGATCCAGCCCTGCAGCACGAACGCCCCGCCGAGCATGAGCACGGAAGCGAGCACCGTGACGTGCACCATGTTGATCACCGGGAACAGCACCGAGCGCAGCCACAGCGTGTAGCGCTCCCAGGCGGTCCACTGCTGGATGCGCTGCTCCGAGATCGCGATGCGACGCTCGCCCAGGCGATGGGCCTCGACGGTGTGGCCGGCGTCCACGGTCTCGGCGAGGGCGGCGGCCACGGCGGCGTAGCCGGCGGCCTCCGAGCGGTAGCCGGCCGGGGCCCGCTTGAAGTACCAGCGGCAGCCGACCACCAGCAGCGGCACCGCGACGAGCACGGCCGGCGCCAGCGGCGGCGCCGTGACGACGAGCCCGCCGAGCAGCAGCGCGGCCCACATCACGCCGATCGTCAGCTGGGGCACGGCCTCCCGCATCGCGTTGGCCAGCCGGTCGATGTCCGTGGTGATGCGGGACAGCAGATCGCCCGTCCCGGCCCGCTCCAGCACGCCCGGCGGCAGCCGCACCGACCGGACGAGGAAGTCCTCGCGCAGGTCGGCCAGCATCCGCTCGCCGAGCATCGCGCCGCGCAGCCGCACCTGCCGTACGAAGGCGGCCTGGAAGACCAGGGCGACGACGAACAGCGTGGCGGTCAGTTCGAGGTGGAGCTCGCGCGCTCCGTCCGACAGCCGTTCCACGAGGTCGCCGAGCAGCCAGGGGCCCACCATCGAGGCGACCACGGCGATCGTGTTGACGAGGAGGAGGAGCAGGAAGGCGCGGCGGTGCCTGCGCAGGAGTTCGGCCACGTAGGCGCGTACGGTCGCCGGGGCGCCGACGGGCAGGGTGTTCGCCGTCTTCGGTGCCGCCGGGTCGTACGCGGGTGGCGCCACGCCGATCATGCCGTCTCCTCGATCTCTTCGCGTGCGATCTCTTCGTGCGCGATCTCGTCCAGTCGCGGCTCTTTCAGGTCCTTCAACACACCGCTCAGAGAACGCTCTTCGGCCTCCTCCTCGGTCTCCCTGGTCACCACGGCCCGGTACCGGGGCTCGGAGTGCAGGAGTTCGCGGTGCGCGCCGACCGCCACGGCCTCGCCCTCGTGCACGAGCACGACCCGGTCGGCCCGGTCCAGCAGCAGCGGGGACGAGGTGAACACGACCGTCGTGCGCCCGTCCCTCAACTGCCGCAGGCCCTCGGCGATCCGTGCCTCGGTGTGCGAGTCGACGGCCGAGGTGGGTTCGTCCAGCACGAGGACCTCGGGGTCCGTGTACAGGGAGCGGGCCAGCGCGAGCCGTTGCCGCTGGCCGCCGGACAGGGACCGGCCGCGTTCGGTGATGCGGGCGTCCATCGGGTCGTCGGCGTCCAACGAGCCCTGGACGAGCGCATCGAGGACGTCCCCGCACTGGGCGGCGGCCAGCGCCGCGTCCGCGTCGACCGCGCCCGAGGCGGGCACGTCGAGCAGATCGCGCAGGGAACCGGAGAGCAGCACCGGGTCCTTGTCCTGGACGAGGACCGCCGCGCGGGCGGAGTCCAGCGGCAGTTCGTCCAGCGGGACGCCGCCGAGCAGGACCGACGGGCCGTCCTCCGGGGGGTGTCCGCCCAGCCGCTCCGCCAGCCGTCCGGCCGCGTCCGGGTCGCCGCACACCACGGCGGTGAGCCGGGCGGCCGACGCGAGCAGGCCGGTGGCGGGGTCGTACAGGTCGCCCGAGGGAGCATCCGCCGCGCGCGATCCGCCGATGTCGGTGGCGCGCTCCAGGGACAGCACGCCGGCGGCCCGTTTGGCCGAGGGACGGGAGAAGGAGTAGGCCATCGCGATCTCCTCGAAGTGCCTGAGGGGATAGGTCATGACCATGACGGAGCTGTAGACCGTGACCAGTTCGCCCACGGTGATGCGTCCCTCGCGGGCCAGATGGACGCCGTAGCAGACGACCGCGATCAGCAGCAGGCCCGGCAGCAGCACCTGGATGGCGCTGATCAGGGACCACATGCGCGCGCTGCGCACGGCCGCGTGCCGGACCTCCTGCGAGGCGCTGCGGTAGCGGTCGAGGAACAGTTCCTCGCCGCCGATCCCGCGCAGCACCCGCAGGCCGGCCACGGTGTCGGAGGCGAGTTCGGTGGCGCGTCCGGCCTTCTCGCGCTGGAAGTCGGCCCGTCGTGTCGCCCGTGGCAGCAGGGGCAGCACCGACAGCGCGAGGGCGGGCAGGCCCAGGGCGACGACGATGCCGAGCGCCGGCTGGTAGACGACCAGGCCCACGCAGACCAGCACGATCGTGAGGGCCGCGGCGGTGAAGCGGGACACGGCCTCCACGAACCAGCCGATCTTCTCCACGTCGCCGGTGGAGACGGCCACGACCTCGCCGGCGGCGACCCGCCGGGTCAGCGCCGAGCCGAGCTGGGAGGCCTTGCGGGCGAGCAGTTGCTGGACCCGGGCGGCAGCGGTGATCCAGTTGGTGACGGCGGCCCGGTGGAGGAAGGTGTCCCCGATTGCGGTGGCGGCGCCGCACAGGGCCATCACGCCGCCGGTGAGGGCGAGCCGGGTACCGGAGCGGTCCACGACGGCCTCGATGGCGAAACCCACGCAGAACGGCTGCGCGGAGACGGCGACGAAGTGCAGCAGCCCCCAGGCCAGGGCCTTGAACTGGCCGCCCGACTGGTTGCGGCCGAGCCACCACAGGAAGTGGCGCCCTGAGCGTACGTCCGGCACACCCGGGTCGGGGTACGGAAGGTCTTGGATCTGCATGACGTCCCAGTGGCTCGAGTCAGTGAAGAAGGGGAAGGGGGAAGGGGAAAACGGAAGGGCAGGGCAGGGCGGGGGAGCGGCAACAAACCGTGCAAGGTTCGCGTCGCAGGGTGGTCAAAATCAACCGGTTTTCCATGGCGGCGACGGGATCCGGAAGCCGCGTCATTGCGGGGAGGGGGCGACTCCCCGTAGAACACCGGCCATGAGAAGTCGGATCATCATGTCCATGCTCACCGGAGCGATCCTCCTGGCGGGCACCGTCCTCGGCAGCGGCACGGCGCAGGCGGTCCCCGCCGAATTCGGCGCCGACTGGCACGATCCGGTGACCGCGGCCCCACCCGTGGACCGGCCTGCGGGGAAGTCCTGCGAAGTGACCGTCGCCGAGGCACAGTTCCGGGACTTCACCCCCTACCGGGGCACGTACACCCCGCCGGACGACTGCGGGGACCGCTGGAGCAAGGTGGTGCTGCGGCTCGACGGCAGGGTCAAGGGGCGGCAGTTCGACCGGCTCGGCTATCTGCACGTCGGCGGCGTCGAGATATTCCGCACCTCGACGCCGCAGCCGTCGCCCGACGGCATCGAGTGGTCCGTCGAGAAGGACGTCACGCGCTACACCGACACCCTCCGCCGTGGCCAGGACGTCGAGATGCTCATCGGGAACGTCGTCGACGACACGTACACGGGCGTACTCGACGTCAAGGTCACGTTGACGTTCTACGCCGGAAAGCCCGTTGGGAAGCCCGTCGGGAAACCTGGCGCGAATCCGGCCACGGCCCCAGCCGCGACCGCGGCCGCAACCCCGGTCGCGATCCCGGACCGCGTCCTCACGCTCGGCGCGGACAACACCCTCACCACACCCCGCAACAGCGAGCGCATCCTCGCCGAGGTGTACGCCACCGGCTCGGGCGGCGGCTGCGAGGAGTACTGGTACCTCAGCGTGCCCGACTCCGCCCCGTACTCCTGCCAGGCCGACGACGGCCCGTACCGCGAGGTGCAGATCAAGGTCGACGGGCGACTCGCCGGCATCGCCGCGCCGTTCCCGAACGTCTGGACCGGCGGCTGGTCCAACCCGTTCCTCTGGTATGTCGTCCCGGGCCCGCGCGCCTTCGACGTCAAGCCGATCGAATACGACCTGACCCCCTTCGCCGGGATCCTCAACGACGGCCGCCCGCACCGGATCGAGGTCTCCGTCGTCGGCGTGCCCGAGGGGCAGAGCGGCTGGAGCGCGCCCGTGAACGTCCTCGTCTGGCAGGACGCCCACCGCGCCCGGGTCACCGGGAAGCTGACCCGCCACGAAGCCGGTGAACTCGTCAACTCCTCGACGTACACGCCCGGCACGGAACACCGCGTCGACTCCGAGGGCGGGCACCGACTGGCCGTCGCCGGGTACGTCGACACCTCGCACGGCCGGGTCACGACCGCCGTCACCCGCACCCTGGCCACGGCCTCGACGCACCGCTGGACCGACGGCGAGAACACGGACGGCCTGGACGCCCGTTGGGCGGACGCCGAGACGGTCGCCGTCGACGGCCGCGCCACCCGGGTCGACCGCGTCTACACGATGAACGGGACCACCACCGTCGGCGCGGACGACCGGCGGCGCACCGTCCTGACCCTCGGCGACCGGGCCGACGCCGTGACGACCCGGCACGGCCGCCGGACGTCCTGGTCGATGCTCGACGACACCTACACGGGCGACGCCACCTTCACCCTCAACGTGCCCCGGGATCAGCGCCATGCCGTCGGCACCACGAGCGAGCGCTACCGGCTGTACGGCTCGGACGGCTGCCACGACCGCCGACTGACCACGGTTCAGGGGGTGCTGACCGAGGACCTCAGCGGCTGCTGAGTCCTATGTCCGTGTGCTGAGTCACTCCACGTCACTCCACGGGGGGATTTACACGGCGGAAACGCGGAAGTCTCGTGCGCGATCAACGGCGCCTTCAAAGTGATCGCCACGGAAGCGACTTTCCGTATCGCAGAAGTCCAGTCCCCGGCTGCTGTGTTCCACCGTCCCCCCAAGGAGTGCCCGTGCCGCCGTCCGCCCCGTCCCCGTCGCGACGCGTCGCACGCATACTGCGTACCTCACTCTTCGCGCAGGTCGCCTGCGCGCTCGTCCTCGGCATCCTCGTCGGAAAGCTGTGGCCCGACGTCGCCACGGACCTCCAGCCGCTCGGCGACGGCTTCACCCGGCTCATCAAGACGATCATCTCGCCGCTGGTGTTCTGCGTGGTCGTCGTCGGCATCGCCAAGGCCGGTGACCTGAAGGCCTTCGGCCGGATCGGGCTCAAGGCCCTGATCTGGTTCGAGGTCGCGAGCACGCTCGCCCTGCTCATCGGGCTCCTCGCCGCCAACATCGTCCAGCCCGGCGCCGGGATGAACGTCGACCCGGCCACGCTCGACACCTCGGCGGTCGACGCGAAGACGGGCGGCGGTTCGCTGCCCACGACGACCGAGTTCATCGTGAACGCGCTCCCCACCAGTTTCGTCGGCGCCTTCGCGGAGAACTCGCTGCTCCAGGTGCTCATCCTGGCCTGTCTGGTGGGCGCCGCGCTGCTGCATCTCGGCCACACCAAGGTGCCGAAGGTGCTGCCGGCCATCGAGCAGGCCCAGGAGATCATCTTCGCGATCGTCGGCTTCGTCATGCGGCTGGCGCCGATCGCGGTGTTCGGCGCCATGGCCGTCCTGATCGGCAACTACGGCCTCGGCGTGATCGAGACCTACGGCAAGCTGATCGCCCTGTGCTACGCGGCGGCGGCCCTGTTCGTCGCGCTGCTCGGCCTCGCGCTGCGGCTGGTCACCGGGCTGAGCCTGTGGAAGTTCCTGCGCTACATCCGCGAGGAGATGCTGCTCGCGCTGGGCACCGCCTCCACCGAGTCCGTCATGCCACGCGTGATGCTGAAGCTGCGCAGGGCCGGAGCCCGCGACGACGCCGTGGGCCTGGTGCTGCCCACGGGCTACTCCTTCAACCTCGACGGCGCCTCGCTCTACCTTTCCATCGGCACCCTGTTCATCGCCCAGGCCGTGGGCGTGGACCTCAGCCTCGGCCAGCAGGTCACCGTGATCCTGGTGCTCATGCTCACCAGCAAGGGCATGGCCGGCATCCCCGGCTCGGCCTTCCTCGCCCTGTCCGCGACCGCCTCCTCGCTGGGGGCCATCCCGGCCGGCGCGGTGGCCCTGCTGCTGGGCGTGGACCGGATCATGGACTCGATGCGCGTCGTCACCAACCTCCTCGGCAACTGCGTGGCGGTCTTCGCCGTCTCCCGCTGGGAGGGCGCGCTGGACCTGGAACGGGCCAGAAAGGTCCTGGACGGCGAGGCGGTCGCCGTCGCCGACGCGGAGGAGGAGCCTCAGGCCGCGGCCGCGGCCGCGCTCGACGCGGAGGCTGCGGTTCCCGATCGGCTCACCAAGGAAACCGCCGCTGACCGCAGTTGACGGCCGGCGTCGACACGACGGGCCGTGGCCGCCCCTCCCGCAGCACGGAGGGGCGGCCACGGCCCGTTCTCACGTTCAGCAGGTCCGCCCCTGCTCCTCCTGGGGCTGTCGCTCACCCTCCGACGGCCCGCCCATCAGCGCGTTCAGCAACCCGCCGAGCACCCGGCGCTCCAGGTCCGTCAGCGGATCCAGAATCTCCTCCGCGGCGGACACCCGCGCGCCCCGCAGCTCCCGAAGGGCCGCGCGGCCGGTCTCGGTGAGCTCGATCCGTATCACCCGCCGGTTGGTGGGGTCCGGCATCCGCCGCACCTTGCCGCTCGCCTCCAGCCCGTCGACCAGCGTCGTCACGGCCCGGGGCACCACCTCCAGGCGCTCGGCGAGATCGGCCATGCGCGGCGGCGCCTCGCAGTGCGCCAGGGTGCGCAGCAGCCGCGCCTGAGCCGGCGTGACACCGAGCCCGCTCTGTTGCAGATGGCGCTTCTGGATGCGGTGCACCCGGCGCGTGAGCTGCAGCAGCTGCTCGGCGAGCAGGCTGTCGGAATCGGGGGTGGTCATGTGGGAACAATATCAGGATGCCGTTCATTGTGAGTATAGGTAACAATGAGCTATGCTCCGTCAGTCCTCACCGTCTCACACTCCGTAGGAGCCATGCCCCGCGACAACATCGACTGGACCCCCTCGCCCGGCACCTCGACCGACGAACCCCGGCAGGTGCGCCGCATCCTCACGCTCTTCAAGCCCTACCGTGCCCGGCTCGCGGTCGTCGGCCTGCTGGTCGCCGCCTCGTCCCTGGTCGCGGTGGCCACCCCGTTCCTGCTGAAGGAGACGCTGGACGTCGCCATCCCCGAGGGGCGCACCGGCCTGCTGAGCCTCCTCGCCCTCGGCATGATCCTCAGCGCCGTCCTCGGCGGCGTCTTCGGCGTCCTGCAGACCCTGATCTCCACCACGGTCGGCCAGCGCGTCATGCACGATCTGCGCACGGCCGTCTACGACCGCCTGCAGCGCATGTCCCTCGCCTTCTTCACGCGCACGCGTACCGGCGAGGTGCAGTCCCGCATCGCCAACGACATCGGCGGCATGCAGGCCACCGTCACCTCCACCGCCACCTCCCTGGTCTCCAACTTCACCAGCGTGGTCGCCACGATCATCGCGATGGTCGCCCTCGACTGGCGGCTGACGGTCGTCTCCCTGCTCCTGCTGCCGGTCTTCGTCTGGATCAGCCGCCGGGTCGGCAACGAACGCAAGAAGATCACCACGCAGCGTCAGAAACAGATGGCCGCGATGGCGGCCACGGTCACCGAGTCCCTGTCGGTCAGCGGCATCCTGCTCGGCCGCACCATGGGCCGCTCCGACTCCCTCACGCGGGCCTTCTCGGAGGAGTCCGAGCAACTGGTCGACCTCGAAGTGAGATCGAACATGGCCGGCCGCTGGCGCATGGCCGTGATCGGGATCGTCATGTCCGCGATGCCGGCCTTCATCTACTGGACCGCAGGCGTGACCCTCCAGCTCGGCGGCCCCGATGTCTCCCTCGGCACGATCGTCGCGTTCGTCTCGCTCCAGCAGGGCCTGTTCCGCCCCGCCGTCAGCCTGCTGTCGACCGGGGTGCAGATCCAGACGTCGCTCGCGCTCTTCCAGCGCATCTTCGAGTACCTCGACCTCCCCATCGACATCACCGAGCGC
Organism: Streptomyces sp. NPDC001858; assembly: GCF_053594615.1. Classification (NCBI taxonomy): domain Bacteria; kingdom Bacillati; phylum Actinomycetota; class Actinomycetes; order Kitasatosporales; family Streptomycetaceae; genus Streptomyces; species Streptomyces sp. NPDC001858. The sequence continues at coordinate 15,199 of NZ_JBSFEV010000020.1, read as the reverse complement.
GAGAACCCGGTCCACCTCGACCAGATCAAGGGCGAGGTCCGCTTCGAGGACGTCGGCTTCCGGTACGAGGACAAGGGCGGGCCCGTGCTCGACGGCATCGACGTCACCGTCCCCGCCGGCGGCAGTCTCGCCGTGGTCGGGCCGACCGGCGCGGGCAAGTCCACGCTGGGCTATCTGGTGCCGCGCCTGTACGACGTGACGGGCGGTCGGGTCACCCTCGACGGCATCGACGTCCGCGATCTCGACTTCGACACCCTCGCGCGCGGGATCGGCGTCGTCTCGCAGGAGACGTATCTCTTCCATGCCACGGTCGCCGACAACCTGCGCTTCGCCAAGCCGGACGCCACCGACGAGGAGCTGCACACGGCGGCGAGGGCCGCACAGATCCACGACCACATCGCCGCCCTGCCCGACGGCTACGACACGGTCGTCGGCGAGCGCGGTCACCGCTTCTCGGGCGGTGAGAAGCAGCGGCTGGCCATCGCCCGCACCATCCTGCGCGACCCACCGGTGCTGATCCTCGACGAGGCGACCAGCGCCCTGGACACCCGCACGGAACGGGCGGTCCAGGAGGCCATCGACGCGCTCTCGGCCAACCGCACCACGCTCACCATCGCCCACCGCCTGTCCACCATTCGGGGGGCCGACCAGATCCTGGTGCTCGACTCCGGTCACGTGGCCGAACGGGGCACGCACGAAGAGCTGTTGGAGCGGAACGGGCGATACGCGGCCCTGGTGCGACGAGACGCCCGCCTGGAGCCGACAAGATGAAAGTATGGCAAGTTATGTCGGGTTTGTGACGCTATGGGGGTTACCGTGCCCGCATGCAGATCAACACTCCGCCACGGAGCCCGAGGGGCCCGAGGGGCACGATTCGACTGACGCGCCGGGGCCGTCTCGTCCTCATCGCGACCGGAGCCGTCGTGGCCGGCACCGCCGTGGCGGTGCCGTTGCTGAGCCCGGAGAGCCCGGAGAGCCCGAAGAAGGAGCAGGCGAAGCCCACGTCCCTGGTCATCCCGGAAGGCTGGCGGGCGAGCCAGGTCTACGCGGCCGTCGACAAGGCGCTCGAACTACCGCCCGGCACGACCGCCAAAGCGTTGCCGACGGCCGGTCTGAAGCTGCCGAACGACGCCGACGGCAACCCGGAGGGCTACCTCTTCCCGGCGACGTACCCGCTGGAGAAGGCGACCCCGCGGACGCTGCTGTCGTACATGGTCGACACGGCGAACAAGAAGTTCAACAAGGCGCCGATCGCGGCGGGCGCCCAGCGCAACGCGATGAACGTCTATCAGGCGGTCACCATCGCCAGCCTCGTCCAGGCCGAGGCCGCCACCAAGGCGGACATGGGCAAGGTGGCCAGGGTCGTGTTCAACCGCCTGGAGCGCGGGATGCCGTTGCAGCTGGACTCCACCATCAACTACGCGCTGAACCGCTCCACGCTGAACACCACGGAGAGCGACACCCGCATCGAGAGCCCCTACAACTCCTACCAGCGCATGGGCCTGCCGCCGACGCCGATCGACAACCCCGGCGAGGAGGCGCTGCGCGCCGCCATCAGCCCCACCCCGGGCGACTGGCTGTACTTCGTCACGGTCCGGCCGGGCGACACGCGCTTCACGGCGAGCTATGCGGAGCACCGGCGCAACGTCGCCGAGTTCAACCGGAACCAGCAGGCGGCCCCCAAGAGCCCGAGCAGCTCGGCGGGCACGAAGGGCGCGAAGAGCACGTCGGCGGCGGCCGGCTGACTCGGCGGGTGCGTCAGGCGACGGCGACGGAGTCTTCCGCGAGCAGCCGCCTGATGTCCCGTACGGCCGCGCGTCCGGCCCGGTTGGCGCCGATGGTGCTGGCCGACGGCCCGTAGCCGACGAGGTGGACACGCGGATCGGCGACCGCGCGCGTGCCGTCGATCCGGATCCCGCCGCCCGGCTCGCGCAGCCGCAGCGGCGCGAGATGGTCGACGGCGGCCCGGAAGCCGGTCGCCCACAGGATGACGTCGGCGGCGAACCGCCGCCCGTCGTTCCACTCCACGCCGTCCTCGGTGATCCGGTCGAACATGGGCAGCCGGTCCAGCACCCCGTCGGCCAGCCCCTGCCGGATCGCGTCGTTGAGCGGCAGCCCGGTCACGGACACGACGCTCTTGGGCGGCAGCCCCTGCCGCACCCGCTCCTCCACGAGGGCGACCGCCGCCCGGCCCACGGATTCGTCGAAGGGCCCCTCGCGGAAGACGGGAGGCCGTCGGGTCACCCAGGCGGTGTCGGCCGCGTACGGCGCGATCTCCAGCAGATGCTGGGTGCCGGACGCCCCACCGCCCACCACGATCACCCGCAGCCCGGCGAACGCCTCGGGACCCGGGTACTGCGCGGTGTGCAGCTGCCGCCCGCGGAAGGTCTCCTGGCCGGGATAACGCGGCCAGAACGGCCGGTCCCAGGTGCCGGTGGCGTTGATCAGGGCCCGCGCCGACCATGTTCCGTCGGAGGTCTCGACGAGCAGCCGCCCACCGGCGCCCTCCCGGACGGCCGTCACGTCGACCGGCCGCCGCACCCGCAGGTCGAAGGCGCGTTCGTAGGCGTCGAAGTACTCGGCGATGACCTCGGACGACGGCCGTTCGGGATCCGCGCCGGTCAGCTCCATGCCGGGCAGCGCATGCATCCCGTGCACCTTGCCGTACGTCAGCGAGGGCCACCGGAACTGCCAGGCGCCTCCAGGGGCCGGAGCGTGGTCGAGCACCACGAAATCGCGCTCCGGCTCGAAACCGGTGCGGCGCAGGTGATAGGCGCCGGCCAGACCTGCCTGACCTGCGCCTATGACGACCACCTCGACCTCACGCAAGTTGTTCACGCTTCTACCAACGGAACGGTGGGCGTGGATCTTCCCGCGTCCGCTGTGACTACGAGGACACGCGCGCGGGCGTGGTCGAGGGCGGCAGATCGCCGTTGTAGCGCGGGTCCACGAACGCAGCGAAGTCCACCTTGCGCGGGATGAGCTTCAGCTCGGTGAACGTGTCGGCGATCCGCTGCTCGGAAGCGATCAGCGGCTTGTCGATCGCGACCGAGATCCGGGTGGAGTTCGTCCGCCGCACCGAGGCCAGCGCCACCTCGTACGGCAGCCCGGTCTCCTTCGCCCACACCTCGGCCCACTCCTCCTGGTGGTCGTACACCCAGGCCGTCGCGCGCCGCAGTCGCTCCAGGTAGTCCTCGATGGCGGCGGCCTTCCCGGCGTCATCGAGCGCGGCCGGGGCCGCCACCTGGAAGGTGAGGCCGTTGGTGACACCGTCACCGGTGGTCAGCACCCGGCCCTGCTTCGCCTGCAGCACCTGCGAGGTGTACGGGTCCCACACCGCCCACGCGTCGACCTTGCCCGACGTGAACGCGGCGAGCGCGTCGGCCGGCTGGAGGTACTTGACCTTCACATCGCTCAGACTCAGTCCGGCCGCTTCGAGGGAGGCCACCAGTTGGTAATGCGCGGAGGAGCCCTGCGCCACGGCGATGGATCTGCCCTTGAGCTGCTCGGGCTTCGTCAACTCGGAATCATCGGGTACGAGGACGGCGTCGCCCTTGGACGTGCCGTGGAAGGCGGACACGACCGTGATCTTCGAGCCGGCGCCGGCCGCGAAGACGGGCGGGGTGTTCCCGACGCCGCCGATGTCGATCGCCTGGGCGTTGACCGCCTCCAGAAGCCGCGGTCCGGAGGTGAACGTGGACCACTTGATCTTGTAGTCGAGGTTCTTCAGCTCGCCCGCGGCGCGCAGCACGGCCTCGGAACCACCCTTCTGGTCTCCGACGTTGAGAGTGAGAGACCCCTTGCCGTCGGTGTCACCGCCCGCGCCCGTGCCGGCGGACGCGTTCCCGCCGCAGGCGGTGAGCAACAGGGCGAGGGGAAGGAGCAGGGCCGCGGGGAGCGGACGTCGTCGCATGGGGGGTCCGTTCGGGAGGGGAGGTGGAGTGTGGGGGTGGTGGGAGGCGGCCGGAGTTGGTCGATGGTGGTGGCGGCAGGCGACGCTCAGGCGGCTTCGGCGGTGGCCGGGTCCACGCCGAGGCGGCGCAGCAGTCCGGCACGCAGTTCCGCGAAGCGAGGATCGGCGATGTCGCGCGGGCGATCGAGGTCGATCTCCTGCTCGTGGGCGATGACACCGTCGTCCATCACCAGCACCCGGTCGGCGAGCAGCACGGCCTCCTCGACGTCGTGCGTGACCAGGAGCACGGCGCAGCCGCGGCGCTGCCACAACTCCCCGACCAGACGCTGCGCGTTGATACGGGTGAGCGCGTCGAGCGCACCGAAAGGTTCGTCGAGCAGCAGCAGATCGGGTTCCCGCACCAGCGCCCTGGCCAGGGAAGCGCGCTGCGCCTCGCCGCCGGAGAGGGTCTTCGGCCAGGCGTCGGAGCGATGTCCGAGCCCCACCTCCTCCAGGGCCTTGTCGGCGACGGGGCGTTCGGGCCGGCCCGGCAGTCCGAGGAGCACGTTGCGCCACACCTTCTTCCACGGCATCAGCCGCGGCGCCTGGAACGCGACGGCCTTGCGGCGCGGCACCAGCACGGTGCCCGCGATGTCACGGTCGAGCCCGGCGAGGATGCGCAGCAGCGTGGACTTGCCGCAGCCGCTGCGGCCCAGCAGGGCGACGAACTCGCCCGGCCGGATGTCGAGCCGGAGGTCGTCGATGACGGCACGCCCGTCGAAGGAGCGGGTCAGCCCCGCGACGTGGACCGCCTGCGGCGTCTGCGCCGCCCGGGGGCTCAACGGCCGGTGAACGTCGGTCGCCATTGCAGCAGCAGCCTTTCGAGGGAACGGACGACGAAGTCGGCGAGCAGGCCGAGGAAGGCGTAGACGATGAGGCAGACCACGATCACGTCGGTGCGCAGGAAGTCCCGCGCCTGCACCATCAGGAAGCCGATGCCGGAGTCGGCGTTGATCTGTTCGGCGAAGACCAGCGCGAGCCAGGCGATGCCGAGCGAGTAGCGCAGGCCGGTCAGCGCGCCGGGCAGCGCACCCGGCAGGACCACGTGCCGCACGAGTCCCCAGCGCGACAGCCCGAGCGACTCCCCGGCCTCGATCAACTGCGCGTCCACGCCCCGGATGCCGGCGTAGACGTTGAGGTAGAGCGGGAAGGTGACCCCGAGCGTGATGATGGCGATCTTCGGGGTCTCGCCGATGCCGAACCAGATGATGAACAGCGGGATGAGCCCGACGAACGGCACGGTCCGCAGCATCTGCACCGGGGCGTCGACGAGGTCCTCCCCGATCCGGAACAGCCCCGACACCAGGGCGAGTCCGGTGCCGATGACGGTGCCCAGGAGCAGCCCGGCGGCCACGCGCTGGAGCGAGGTGCCCATGGCCGAGGGCAGGGACCCGTCGGAGACGAGATCACCGGCGACCTGGGCGATCCGGCCGGGCGAGGCGAGGACGTCGGAGGCCAACGCGCCGGTGGCGCTGAGGAGTTGCCACAGCGCAAGGAGCAGAACCGGCCCGGTGGTACGGCGCAGCCAGCGGGGGACGCGGGCGCGGCGGGAGGATCGGGGCACGATGGCGGTGAGAGAGACGGAACCCTCGGCTGCAGATACCGCAGATACCGCAGAGTCTGCAGATGCAGAGGAAATGTCCACCTCGGAGGGCTCGGGTGGGGCGTGGCTGATGCTCATGGGGGCTCCACGGAACGGAGGGGAGCGGTGGGGTGGGCGCGCGTCAGCGCCGCCACGTCACGATCGGCTCAATCGACGAGGGTGAAGTGAGGCGAGAGACGAAGCCAGAGCCAGGAAGCCTGGAGGTGCGGAAGTGCGGAAGCCTGGAAGACGTCAGCGGCCGCGACGACACGCGGCGGAGGCCACCCGCAGCAGGTCGATGTGACCGCGCGTGGTGAGCAGGGCTGAACGCAACATGCGGCCGAACGTAGTCAGCCTGCATGCCCACGGTCAACGGGCGTCTCGCAGATCGGACTCCGGAACGTCAGGATGGGAGCATGTCAGCTGCGTTCACCACCCGAGTTCTGCACATCGCCTCCGGTTCCCGGGAGAGGGTCGTCGACATCACCGGCGACTGTGAGGCGTTCCTGCGCGAAGAGGCCGCCGGCCGCAACGGCCTCCTGAACGTCTTCGTCCCGCACGCCACGGCCGGCATCGCGGTCATCGAGACCGGCGCCGGCAGTGACGACGACCTGCTCGCCGCCCTGCACACGCTCCTGCCCGCCGACGACCGCTGGCAGCACCGCCACGGCAGCCCCGGCCACGGCCGCGACCACGTCCTCCCGGCCTTCGTGCCACCCCACGCGACCCTGCCGGTTCTCGACGGGAGACTGGAACTGGGCACCTGGCAGTCGGTGTGCCTGGTGGACACCAACAAGGACAACCCCGACCGCCAGGTGCGGGTCAGTTTCCTGGGCTGAGCGAGATCATCCTCAGACACGCTCCGGCCCGGTCGTGGCTGTTCGATTCATCGCCAGCCACGACCGGAGACGCCTCGCATGTCCCATACCGACGGGGAGTCGAGAGTGGCGAGTGGTGAGGAGCGGCCGTCGAGGGCGCCGGTGGAGCGCATGACGAGTTTCGGCAAATGGATGTCCTGGCTCAGCCGCCCGCTCGGTTCGGTCGGCGAAAGTCCGAGCGAGTCGATGCTGTGTGCGCGGGAAGGGGGCAGGTCGCGCAACCACATCGTCACCACCTTTCCCGGCATCGTGGCCAGAGCCGCCTCGATCAGGTCGCGCCAGACATCGTCGTCGACGGCCTCGCATTCCACGATGGTGGTCGGGGTGGGACCGTCATCGGTGTCCACCGCCGTGCGATGAGCGATCAGGTAGCCGACGGTCTCGTCCGCGTCTGCCACCAGGTGGAAGTACCGTGCCAGTGGGTTGGAGCCCCGCCAACGGAAGTACTCCTCGTCACGGACCACCCGGACACTGCCGAGAGCAGGGATTTTCGAGGCCAGCGCCGGCATCTCGGGGGTGCTGCCGGCGACGGGCCTGATCGTCGCCCCTGACCGGGAGCCCTGGCGGGCTGCCAGGCCTTTCCACGTCTCCTGGGTCATCAGGGGCACGTCGCGTTCGGCGCCGGCGACCGGCCAGGGTCCGATCGCCGTCCAGCCGCTCATCAGCATCGCGGGCCCGGCAGGCTGGTCGCCGAAGTCGAGCAGCCACGGTATGCCGTCGGCGCGCAGTCGGTGAATGAGCCGGTCCAGCATCTGCCGGAACAGAGGTCCACCCCGGTGTGCGGGAGCCACCACCGTATCGGCGAGACACGGCAACATGACTTTGCCGTGGCCGTCCACATGCCACGACGATCCGAAGACGCCCAGCATGCCGACGAGTTCGTGTCCGTCCCATGCCAACGTGACGTATCGGTCGTCCAGGTAGGGGTTGTCCTTGAACTTCCAGTCGAGATACGAGGCGTTTCCCTGGGGGCCGCCCTGCCAGAGCATCTGCTGGAATTCGACGACGGCATCCCGATCCTGCGAGGTGTATTTCGCGATCCGGTAGTCGGTCATGCCTGACCCGCTTTCGACGGTTCTTCGCTGTCGCTGCCCTGGCGTAGTTTCCCGATCACGAATTCGGTGATGTCGCGGACTGTCTGGAAGTTGTCCAACGACAGATCATGGGCCGTGACGTCGAACTCGAACTCTTCTTCCAGGACCACGAACATCCGAATGAAACCGACGGAATCGATCAGGCCGGACTCGATAAGGTTCGTATCGGCTGTCACCCCGTCCAGGAACATCTTGTCCCGCAGTCTTTCCAGGATGATCCTGGCGACTTCTTCGCGTTCGGGAAACTGAGTCATGCTTCACCCGCTCCTCTCGTCGAGAAAAATCTGCTGAACTGCCAAGTGGTCGGTCTTTCCATTGGCGTTCACGGGAAGGGAATCGCATGCGCGCCACTGCGAGGGAACCATGTACTGCGGCAATTTCGCCGCCAGCGAGGTGCGCAGCTGTGCCGGACTGGGCCGAGTGCCGGGCGCCGCGACATAGGCCGCACAGATCCGGTTTCCCTCGGCCCCGGGGGCCGGGACGCTGACCACGGCGCAGTCCATCAGTCCGGGCAGGTCGTGCAGTGCTGCCGCCACTTCGTCCAGCTCGATACGGTGACCGCTCGATTTGATCTGGCGGTCCGCACGTCCGTGAAAGTGGAACACTCCCTGGCTGTCCTGACTGGCCAGGTCACCGGTCCGATACCAGCGTCTGTCCGACCCGGACGGCCACTCGAGGAAAGATCTCGCCGTCAATTCGGGATCACGCCAATAGGCCGGTGTGAGCCCAGCGCCGGAAATATGGAGGTCACCGACGACATCGGGCCGAGCAGGGCGCAGGTCGCCGTCCAGTACCTGGAAATGCTTGCCGGGCACCGGCCGGCCGATCGGAACGGCTGCCGCGGCCCCGTCCGGAACCGTCCGCAGCGTGTGGAAGCTCGCCACGATCGTCGTCTCGGTCGGCCCGTACATATTGGTGAACTGGACATGGGGCAGCCGGGTCATCCAATGCCTCAGCACAGGGAGCGAGAGTACGTCCCCACCCCAGAACACCCTTCGCAGGTCGGGAAAGTCTCCGTGCGCCACCACATCCCGACCGGCCATGGATGTCATGACCGAGGGCACGGTGAGCCATTGCGTCAGCCGCGATTCCCTGATGAACTCCGCCACCGTACTGGGAAGCAGGTTCCGTCGCCCGGAGACCAAATGCAGTTCCGCTCCGGCGGAGAGCGCTCCGAACACATCCCAGAGTGAGCCGTCGAAGTGCAGCGGCAACTGGCACGATATCCGGTCGCCGGGCCGTAGTCCGAAGTGCTGGTTGGCCCAGGTGACGAAGTGAGCCACATTGCCGTGGGTGATGGGCACGCCTTTCGGGCGGCCCGCGGAACCGGAGGTGAACAGGACATAGGCGCAGTCACCGGCAGCGACCGGCGCGGGGGCCGTGTCTGCGGCGGATTCCTCCTCCCCGAGCCGGAAGACGCCGCTGAGCGCAGGTGAACCGACCGTGTCCGCGATCCGTTCGGCGAGGCCGGCGCACTCGGGAGCGACGATCAGCCGACATGGTGCGCACTGTCGCACCACGGATGACAGCCGGAGCACCGGGCTCGCCGCATCGAGGGGAACGCAGACCCCGCCGGCTTTCAGGACCCCGAGGACGGCGACGACGGCCGTGGGCGATTTCGGCACCAGCAGGCAGACCCGGTCCTCGGGTCGCAGACCACTGGCGACAAGAGCGTTGGCCAGACGATTGCTGCGGCGCTCGAGATCGCCAAAGCTCAGCCGCTCGGCCCCGTCCACCACGGCCCAGTCGTCGGGACGGCGTTCGGCCTGGGCGGACACCAGCCGTTCGAGACGTTGCCCCACCGCTGTCACCGGGCGCTCCTTCCGGAGGGCATGGCCCTCACGGTTGCCCTGACCTCGACACCGTCTCCGACAGAGCCGGTGAACCCCTGTGCTCCGGCGGGACCGTAGAGAACCGTGTCGGCCACCGTCTCCCGCGCGATGAACGCCTGATACGGGCTGACGGCGGTCGCCACGTCGGCCGGGACATCGAAGGTCAACTCGATCCGGTCGTGCAGTTGCAGCCCCGCCGACCGACGTGCCTGCTGCGCGACCCTCACCAGATCGCGGGCCATCCCCTCAGCGGCCAGTTCCTCGGTGACCCGGGTGTCGAGCGCGACGATGCCGGCGTCGCCGGGCAGTACCGCGGTCCCCGGAGCGTCGGCGACCATGTGCCGCTCGGTCTCTTCGGGCCGCATGGGAATCCCGGCGACGGTGATGCCGCCGTCCGGCTCCTCGGTCCAGGCGCCGGCCGCGACGGCTTCGATCACTTCCTGGGTCCGGCTGCCGAGCCGACGGCCACAGGCCCGTGCGTTCACCGAAAGCTTCGACCGCCCGTAGGGGGCGATATCGGTGGCGAACACAACCTCCTTCACATTGGCCTGGTCCCGGATCAGTCCGGCGAGCGGTTCCAGGGCGGCGTTGTCGTCGGAGACGACGGTCAGCTCGGCGAGCGGCAGCCGGACTCGCAGTCCGTCCGCCCGGCGCAGGGACAGGGCGGTCGACACGATCTGTCGCGCCCGTTCCATCGCGGTGACCAGCGCCTCGTCCGCGGGGAGTTCCGACGCATTCGGCCAGTCGGTCAGATGGACCGAACGGTTGCCGGTCAGCCCTCGCCATATGTGTTCGCTGATCATCGGGAGCAGCGGTGCCATCACGCGGCAGAGCACTTCGAGCACGGTGTGCAGCGTGTCGATCGCAGCGGAGTCTCCGGAGGCGAACCGGGACCGCGAACAGCGGATGTACCAGTTGGTGAGCATGTCCACGTACGCCCGTACCGCCGCGCACGCAGCCGACAGGTTGTGGGCTTCCATGGCTTTGGTGGCAGCGGCCACCAGAACATGCGTGGCGGCAAGCAGATACCGGTCCAGCACGTGCCGGCTATCGGTTCGCCGACGGCCCTCGACGCCTGAAGTCCCGGCATACAAGGCGAGGAAAGACCAAGCGTTCCACAACGGCAGGACGGTCTGGCGCAGGGCGTCCTGGCTGCCGCGGTCGGTCACCACGAGGTCGCCGCCCCGTACCAGCGGCGAGCTGATCATGGACCAGCGCATGGCGTCCGAGCCGTCGCGATCGAATATCTCACCGACGTCCAGGTAGTTGTTCCGCGACTTGGACATCGCGTGACCGTCAGTGCCCAGAACCACTCCGAGAACCGAGCAGTTGCGGAACGCCGGACGGTCGAACAGTGCTGTGGCCAGGATGTGCATGTAGTAGAACCAGCCGCGGGTCTGGGACTGGTACTCGACAACCAGGTCGCACGGGCTGTGGCGCTCGAACCACTCCGTGTTCTCGAACGGATAGTGGACCTGGGCGAACGGCATGGACCCCGTCTCGAACCAGCAGTCCAGGACTTCGGGGATCCTTCGCATCGTGGAACGCCCGGTCGGGTCGTCGGGATTCGGCCGGGTCAGCTCGTCGATGGCAGGACGGTGCAGGTCGGTCAGGTGCACCCCGAAGTCCCGTCGCAGTTCGTCCAACGAGCCGTAGACATCGGTTCTCGGGTACGCCGGGTCGTCCGACACCCATACGGGCATGGGGGCGCCCCAGTACCGGTTCCGGGAGATGTTCCAGTCGTGGACGTTCTCCAGCCACTTGCCGAACTGCCCGTCGCGGATGTGCTCCGGCGCCCAGGTGATCCGCTGGTTGAGTTCGAGCATCCTGCGGCGTATGCCGTCGAGTGCCAGGAACCAGGACGACAGCGCCCGCTCGATCAGCGGGGTCCCGCATCGCCAGCAGTGCGGGCAGGTGTGACGGTACGTCTCATGGCGCAGCACGGCGCCGGCGGCCGTGAGATCCCGAACGACGGCCGGGTTCGCGTCGAGGACCGACTGCCCGGTGTAGGAAGGCACTTCGTCGGTGAACCTGCACCCCGCGTCGACGGGGAGTACCAGGGCGATACCGGCCGCTTCGGCGACAGCCTTGTCCTCTTCGCCGAAAGCGGGAGCGACCGGCACGAGACCGGTTCCTTCATCCGTACTGACGTGGGTTGCCGTGAGCACCCGGTGCGCGCGGTCTTGGTCGGCGAAGAAGCCGAAAACAGGGGTGTACCGACGGCCCGCCAACTCTTCGCCGAGGACCGTGGCCACGACCCGGTCGGCGAGGTTCTCGCCCAGTTCGCGAGCGTAGTCCGACAGCCGGTTTGCGGCCAGCACATAGCGCTCTCCGCCGTGCTCCACGGTGACGTATTCGGCTTGGGGATGCACGGCGATCGCCAGAGTGGACGGCAGTGTCCATGGAGCGCGTGTCCAGACGAGCGCCAACTCGCCTGTCTCCAGCCGAAATCGCACCGTCAGTTCAGGATCCGATCGTTCTCGGCCGGTGTCCCTGTGATCCATGGTGCCCTCGCTCTCGGAGTCCGAGAGCGGCGTCTCACACGATCCGCAATACCAGGATATCGAGTGGCCCTGATAGACCAAACCCTTGTCCCACAGGGTTTTGAAGGCCCACATGACGCTTTCCATGTATTCCAGGTCCATGGTCTTGCAGTCGTCGTCGAAGTCCACCCACCGGGCCTGACGAGTGACGTAATCCCGCCACTCGCCGGTATGACGCATCACCGAAGTGCGACAGACCCGGTTGAATTCGGCCACACCCAGCGACTCGATGTCGAGCTTGGAAGAGATGCCCAGCTGCTTCTCGGCTTCCATCTCGGAAGGCAGACCATGGCAGGTCCAACCGAAGCGGCGTTGGACGCGGCGCCCACGCATCGTCTGGTAGCGCGCAGTCGCGTCCTTGGCGTAGCCGGCCAACAGATGCCCGTAGTGCGGCAGACCGTCCGCGAACGGAGGTCCGTCGAGGAGGACGAACTCTTTTTCGCTGTTCACGTCCGCCGTGCGCGCCTTGACGCTTTCCCAGAAGGTCTTGTCGCTCTCCCAGTACGCCAGAACTGCTTGTTCTATTCCAGGAAGAAAGGGACGCGCAGGCACGCCGTCACTCGGCTGTATTTTCGGATACGCCATGGCCAGGACACTCCCTGCGGTTGGACACTCGCGACGCAAAGCCTGTCGTGGCTGCACAGGCCGGAAGGCCTCTCAGTCTAGGGATTCCCGGTAACTCCTCGTTCATTTCTGCGCGCTGGAGCAATGGCTCAAGAATTACCCGCCTCCGTCTACGATCTGGCGTCGTGTCTATACGAATAGCCCCCGCCCCCGGACCTGCTCGCAGCCTCACGTCGGCGACGTTGTTCATGACGATGGGCAACGGCGCCTTCATGACCTGCTCGGCCCTGTACTTCACCAAAGTCATAGGGTTCTCCCCGGAACGACTCGGGCTCGGACTGACCATCGCGGGCCTGGCCGGACTGCTGGCCGGAGTGCCCCTCGGCCACTTGGCGGACCGCAGGGGCCCACGGGGGACAGCGGCTGCGCTGGTGGCCCTCAACGGGATCGCGGTCGCCGGCTATCTCTTCATCGGCTCGTTCGTCCAGTTCGTGCTCGTGGCCTGCGCGTTCGTCGTGCTGGAAAGAGGCGGCCGAGCGGCTCTCCAGGCGACGATCGCCGCCGTGCTGCAAGGCGCGGATCTCGTCCGCACGCGTGCCTACCTGCGTTCCGTCAACAACATGGGAATCGCCGTGGGCGCGCTGCTGGCGGGAATCGCGCTACAGATAGGCACCCACAACGCCTTCCGCGTCGTGATCGTCCTCGACGCACTGAGCTTCGTGGTGTCCGCGCTGCTGCTGATGACCCTGCCGCCGACGACTCCGGCGCCTGCCGCCGCCCCCGGGGAGCCCCGGCTGGCCGTTCTGCGGGATCGCCCGTTCGCATTGATCACACTCATCAGCGTGGTGCTGTCCCTGTACGCGGTGTTGCTGGAGATCGTGCTTCCGCTGTGGATCGTCAGTCACACGGCGGCTCCCCGGTGGCTTGTGACCCTGCTGTTCCTGCTCAACACCGCGAGCGTGGTGTCGTTCCAGGTCCGCATCGCGAAGAAGGTGGACAGCCTGCCCCTGGCCGTCGCGGCGTTCCGGCGCTCCGGAGTGGTCCTTCTCCTGTCGTGCGTGCTGTTCGCGCTCTCGTCCACCGGAACGACCGTCGCGGCGAGCGCACTGCTCGTCCTGGGCGGCGCGGTCCACGTCTATGGCGAGATGGTGCTGTCCGCCGCGGCCTGGGTGGTGAGCCACGAACTGGCGCCGCCGGAGAAGCAGGGGCAGTACCAGGGCTTCTTCTTCACCGGCTACGCGGCTTCCGTCATGATCGCTCCCGCCCTGCTGGCGTCTCTGATCATCGGGTACGGGGCTCCCGGATGGTTCGTCCTCGGTGGAGCGTTCCTCCTGTCCGCCCTGGCCATGGGCCCGGCCGTCCGCTGGGCGGCGCGGACCCGCGCGCAGTACTTCGGCGCCTCCTCCGTCCTGTCGGTTCCCGTGAAGGGTGTCTCGTGACCATCGACGCTGACCTCCCGCACTACCCGGTCACCCGCACCGGCTGCCCGTTCGACCCGCCGGCCGCGTACGTCGGTTGGAACCAAGCCGGGGGTCTGCGCAGAGTCAGACTGTGGAACGGACGCGAGGCCTGGGTGGCAACACGCTACGAGGACGTGCGCGCCGTCCTCGCCGACCCGCGCATCAGCAGCGACGGAGCCCGGCCGGACATGCCCACGGTCTCGCCGGCTTCGCAGGTCATGACACCGCTACGGGCTTCCTTCAACCGGATGGACGATCCGGACCACACCCGTCTGCGGAGCATGGTGGCCCGTGACTTCTCAGCCCGGCGGACGGCCCGACTCCGACCCCGGATCCAGGAGATGGCCGACGAGCTCATCGACACGATGACGCTCCACGGGTCACCCGCCGACCTGATGGCCGAGTTCGCGCTCCCGTTCCCCTCCCGGGTGATCTCACTGATGCTCGGCATTCCTTACGAGGAACACGACTTCTTCCAGCAGCACAGCATCGCGCTGCTCGACACACACTCCTCGGCCGAGGAAGTGGAACAGGCCGGAACGGAGATGCGCAGGTTCCTGCGCGAACTGACGGCGGCCAAGCAACGCCGGCCCGGGGACGACATCATCAGCCTGCTGGTCACCGAACAGCTTGCCGTCGGCAGCATCACCCGCGACGAACTGGTCGACCTTGCCCTGCTGCTGCTGATCTCCGGGCACGAGGCGACCACCAACATGATCGGGCTCAGCGTCCTCGCCCTGCTGGGCGATCCCGTGCAACGAGCCCGCGTGCGGGACACGGACGACCCCGCCTTCCTGGCGGGAGCCGTGGAGGAACTGCTGCGATACCTGTCCGCGGCCGACGCCGGTTTCGCCCGCGTCGTCACCGAAGACGTCGAGATCGGCGGTCGGCTGCTGCGCGCGGGTGACGGGGTGTTCGTCAGCCTCTCCGCTGCCAATCGGGACGCCGGAGTGTTCGACGCCGCGGACACGCTGGACCTCGGCCGTACCGCCGCCCACCACCTGGCGTTCGGGCATGGCCGGCACCAGTGTCTGGGGCAGAGCCTGGTCCGGGTGGACCTCCAGACGGCGTTGCCCACCCTGTTGCGACGGCTTCCGCACCTGCGGCTCGCCGTGCCCGCCGAGGAGATCCCCTTCGCCCACATGGGCACCTTCGGCCCCCTGGAACTCCCCGTCGCCTGGTGACATCCGTTCCCCCTGACCCCCGGGAAAGCGTCCTTTCAGCAGACCGGACATCGGCAGACCGGACATCGGCGGGGCGAGCCCGAAGTCGGGAGACAGAATGGCATGCTGAT